>JAITLW010000416.1 GCA_031277715.1 Sphingobacterium sp.
AGTTGGGACATTATCCACTGAAAAACCAGTAGAGAATATGGTTTCTGACATTAAGGCCTGCAACGCTACGGAATTGTCTGTAAGGAGATTGTGCATTTTTTTTCTGGATTAAAAAAGAGCAAAGAGCAAGGGTTAAAGAATAAGGATTGTCTTTACTCTTTAGCCTTTGCTCTTTACTCCTTATTATTATTGTCCTAAAACATAAGCAAAGATCAACGGAGCGACGATAGTTGCATCCGACTCGATCATATACTTAGGCGTATCGACATCTAACTTACCCCAAGTGATTTTCTCATTTGGAACGGCACCTGAATACGAACCGTAAGAAGTTGTAGAATCTGAAATCTGACAGAAGTACGACCAGAAAGGAACATCAGTCCATTCTAAATCTTGGTACATCATCGGCACAACACAGATTGGGAAGTCTCCAGAGATACCACCTGCAATTTGGAAGAAACCTACACCTTTACCATCAGAGTTAGCGCGGTACCACTCTGTCAAGTAAATCATGTACTCGATACCTGATTTTACAGTAGATGCTTTCAAGTTACCTTTGATTACATTCGAAGCAAAGATATTACCTGTAGTCGAATCTTCCCATCCTGGACAGATAATTGGCAAGTTCTTCTTAGCAGCTTCAACGATCCAAGAATTCTTAGGATCGATTTCGTAGTACTGCTCCAACACACCAGAATTTACAACTTGGTATAAAAACTCGTGTGGCAAGTAACGCTCACCTTTAGCTTCAGCGGCGTGCCATACATCTTCTAAGTGTTTTTGAAGACGACGGAATGCCTCTTCTTCAGGGATACAAGTATCCGTAACACGGTTGAAGTGTGTATCCAACAACTCACGCTCCTGCTCTGGAGTAAGGTCTCTCCAATTTGGAATACGTTTGTAATGCGAGTGTGCGACCAAGTTCATGACATCCTCTTCCAAGTTTGCACCTGTACAAGAGATAATATGTACTTTATCTTGACGAATCATCTCAGCTAGAGATACACCTAGCTCTGCAGTTGACATTGCTCCACCTAAGGAAACCAACATCTTTCCACCTTCTAATAGGTGTGTTTCATACCCTTTTGCAGCATCTACTAAAGCAGCTGCATTGAAATGACGGTAATTGTGCTCAATAAATTGGCTTATAGGCCCTTTTTGTGTACTCATCCTTTTTTACGTTTTAACAAGTCCAGCAAAGGTACTGAATATAATTTATTTTAGCCCCTCCAGTACCGCTAAAGCAGTGGTCAGAGCTCATTTTTTATCATTTGTTAAAAAAACAGTTATTTTCTGCGAATAAGATTTATAACAAAGAAAAACGCGCCAATCAAGATCAGCACCATCACAAGAAGGATAATCACCTCCGACATCCCTATACTCCAAGTTGTGTTATTCATATTGTTTATTTTGTTATCAAGTATTCCCCTCATCACTCCCTTCTCCTTCCTCACTTCTTAACACCCTTCACCTCAATAGTGCCCCAAGGCCGAGACAATGACAACCGTTACAGTATTTTCATCCACAGAATAGATGATACGATCTTTTTTATTTAAGCGTCTCGACCAATATCCATTCAATTGATATTTTAAAGGTTCGGGGTTTCCAATCCCTTCATAGGGCGTAGTAGCCAACTCCTTCTTAGCCGACAGCTTTATTTCAAGTTCAAACTTTCCCATACATTGTTAGGGTCTATTTTAAAACTCTCTTCTTCCTCAGCACATCTAATTTTCTCAACAAATCCAGAATCATACTCATTCCCTTCATCTGCGGTACTTTTCAGCTCTACAAAGGACAAGGATTTGAGATATACCAATAAAGCCTTAGCCTCCTTATTCCGTTCATCTATTTTTATCGTAATCTCCATATTTTAAAGTATTTATACACAAAAATAAATAAAAAACATCACTAAACCTCACTAGCCCCCTCTTCACTATCCTCACTTCTTCCCCCCTTCACCTCAGATCACCCACTTCTCACATTTATCCAAAAACTCCTGTTTGATATCAGCACCGATACCCACCGCATCCGAGATAGAAATAGCATAACCATTATACTGAATCCCCCCTTCTACAGGATCTTCAAGGTGTCCTACCATACAGGTATCCAGGTCGTAAAACTTAACATTAGGTGCGGCATAGGCAAAATGAACCTTGGCAGCCAGTGCCAAACGGGATTCCAACATCCCCCCTATCATACAGGCTACCCCATATTCGGCGGCTACTGCCTGTATCTTCAAAGCCTCGTGTATACCCGACGATTTCGAAAACTTAATATTGATATAGTCACAAGCATCTGCCTTACACAGGCGCTCTGCATCGCGATGTGTGTACACCGACTCATCAGCCATAATCGGCACAATAGTCTGCGTACGTAATTCGGGCAATAAGTGGTCATTATACGTACGCATAGGTTGCTCGCAAAATTGAATCTTATACGCCTCCAGCCCCTGCAATGCCTCTACGGCACCTTCATAAGACCATCCTTGATTGGCATCGATGCGGATAGGCAAATCAAAACCTACAGCCTTGCGGATAGCCTTGATACGCCCGATATCGTCAGCAGGATTTTTTCCCAGCTTTACTTTTAGCGCAAATGCCCCACCTTCTTTCAGCTTCAACGCCTTCGCCGCCATTTCATCCGCAGACGCTATTCCTAAAGTAATATCGGTTGTAATCTCTCGCTTCTCTCCGCCCAAAAAACGATACAGAGGTAGCCCTGCATGTTTGGCGGCAATATCATACAATGCCATATCAAAAGCAGATTTTATAGTCGCATTGCCGGCGATATAAAGATGAAGCTCCGCCAGACGTTCCTCCAAAGCCAGGGCATCTTTCCCTTTCCAGATTTTTGCAAAGTCCTGCGCTACTGCAATGCAGGTATTCTGTGTTTCTCCGACAATCATGGGAAATGCCGAGCATTCGCCGACCCCATAGATGCCGGCATCAGTATGTACGCGAACAAATGTATTCTGCGCATAATCCATTGTCCCCGTTGCAATAATGAAAGGCTCCATAGGGATACTCAACCTGTATATTTCTATTTTAGTAATAATCATCGATGTACTGCTTAGGTTATTAAATGCTGTTTCATTTTACCGACGAAAGTTAAAGACTTTTGAAACAATAAGCAAGAAACAAAAGTAAACCCCTATTTTTGCCCAAAGCAGAACAGATTAAGCGTAAATAAACAATTAATACATCAGAATGACTTTATATAAAGCAGTAATTAAGCTAGCACTCGTACTTACTATTTCACTATCCTGTATTTCGGCAAAAGCTCAACAATTTGACGATTACTTCATCGAAAAAACATTAAGATTAGATTATATTTTCGCAGGAAATAGCACCGATCAACATGCTTATTTAGCTGATTTGGTACAACTGGACCAATGGAACGGCAGAAGGGGCAACCTAAGCAAAACACCCATTCAGGGCAATGGTCAGGTCAAGGTTTATGATGCGGCAACAAACAAACTGATTTATGTTTTACCTTTCAGCAGTCTATTTCAGGAATGGCTGACCCAGGATGAGGCTAAGCAAAGCACCAAAAGCTTTGAAAACTCCTACCTAATCCCTTTTCCAAAAGCAAAAGCAAAAGTTGAAGTTTCCTTTTTCAACCACCAGCACAAAGAGACCGTCCTATTGACACATCTGGTAGACCCTAGCGATATTCTGATTCGAAAAGCCACAAAAAATGACACCCCTTATGAGGTAATCCATAAAGCATCTGTTGCGAATCCCATCACCGTTGCGATAGTAGCAGAGGGCTATAAAGAAGCAGAAATGGACGAGTTTATGGATTATGCAAAGAAAACCGTTCACAGTTTATTCCAACATGGAGCGTTCAAGAAGCACGAAAATGCGTTTGAGATTGTTGCCGTAAAATCGCCTTCCAAGGACTCCAACGTCAGTGTTCCATCCAAAAACTTATGGCGGTCTACCGCTGTACAGTCCAACTTTGACACATTCTATGCAGAAAGATACTTAACAACCGCACACACCAGATTATTGCACAATTTATTAGAAAACATCCCTTACCAGCATATCATTATTCTAGCGAATACAGATGTCTATGGTGGTGGCGGTATACTAAACTCCTACGCCCTTACGACCACAAAAAACGAGCAGTTTGCTCCCGTTGTAGTACACGAATTTGGGCACAGCTTTGCTGGGTTAGCTGATGAATATTTCTATGCTGTAGACGTATTTGAAAACAAAGCCGTCGAAAAGATTGAACCTTGGGAAAAGAACAACACCTCATTAGTTGACTTTAAAAGCAAATGGGCTGATATGGTTTCGAAAAACACACCAATCCCTACACCTGACAGCATGCTAGGAACTGTTAAGATAGGGGCATTTGAAGGCTTAAAAGGAAATGGACTATACATACCTTCGCACGACTGTAGAATGAAAGCAAACAAACCGAAAGACTTTTGTCCGGTCTGTAGCCGTGCCATCGAGGAGATGATCCTGTTCTATACCGAGAAATAACTACATTTTAGGGTTTCCTCCTATGCTTGTATCAGGCATAGGAGGAAACCCTAAAATTTTAATATTCTTTCGCCAGTCGTACAAACTCAGCAAACCAATTTGCGCTCACTTTATGTCCTAGGCGAACAATAACAAGATTTTTATCTGGATTCACATAGATATATTGTCCTAGAATACCTCGGGCAGCAAAATCACCATTCAAGGTAGGAAGCCACCACTGGTATTGATAACCTTCATAGCTTCCGGCAGTGCTATCTACCTTTGTAGACTCCCTAACCCACCTTTCAGAGACCAACTGCTTTCCCTCCCAATTACCTTTGTGCAGATATAAACGTCCCAGCTTCGCAAAATCCCTTGCTCGCGCATTGAGACAACAGAAGGTTTTCTCGATACCATCCTTCTTACGGTCTATACTCCATGAAGCATCATACTCCATCCCCAGCGGCGTCCATATTTTCTCGCCCAGATATTCCGTGATTGTTTTCCCTGCCAATACCCGCTCCAGTATCAATCCCAATATCTGGGTATTGCCACTGGCATAGGCAAAGTCTTTTCCAGGCTCGGTTTCCAACTTCAATTTTTCCGTATCCTTACGCAAGTCCGTCCCATAATAGAAGGAAGCTACCTCACCAAATGGATTATAATAGCCTTCATTGAATTTGATGCCAGATGTCATCTGCAACACATGCTCTATCGTGACCTTATCAAACCCATTCTTAGCCATCTCTGGCACGTATTTACTGACAGGATCCTGTACAGAACTTATCAAACCATCCTCGATAGCACAACCAATCAACATCGACGTGACCGATTTGGCCATAGAGAATGAGGGCACGATGGAAGCTTCATCGTATTTGTCCAGATACCGCTCGTATAGGATACTATCATTACGGATTACAAGAAATGCAACCGATTTGGTTTCTTTCAGAAAATCTTCAAAAGAGACTTCTTTATCCTCAAATTTGGTTCCTGTCGGATCTGTTTCTATATTGGCACGATGGAATGTAAAAGGTGTAGCTGAAGCCTTTAATTCCCGCTTCGGAAAGATTTTGTAATCATTGAGATCTGCAAAATTATACCATACAAAACGGCCATATTTACAAGCTGAAAGCAAACTGGATGTACCAATAAGTACTAAAGCAAATAGATAATATATTCTCCTCATATTTATACATTTTAGGCATAACAAGGGTTATCCCCCTAATATACAGTCTATTTCAAACAAAACCAAAACCTAACAATTTCCCCATAGTGAAGTGCCATCCCTCTAGGCACCCTCCTAAATATAGGGTATTTACATTCCCTCATTTATTTTGCATCTTTGGCTACCTGCTCAAGTACCTAGCATAAAACATGAAAAGATTATTTTACGTTCTATTTTTGAGTCTATCAGTCCAAGTACTTAATGCACAACTTTTGCCTCAAGAACAATTAAAAAATGACAGCTTATTAACCTTATTAAACCAAGGAAAAACGGATAGCATACAAGCTAGAGCAGCTTTCCACCTCTCGAAGATGTGGATCAATATAGATTCTACAAAAGGAATAACGTACCTTCAACGAGGCAAAAAACTATCACAGAACAACGCGTATCTTAACGCCATATATCGATATCAAGCCATCCCCTCCTATAAAGATGAGACAGAAGTCAGGGCTATTCTCACTATTTTTCGTCAATATGATATTCCCGACAGCTGGGATTATGCCTATCGGGTTTCGATAAACCGGGTAAGATGGCTTATCAACCAACCTCGCACAGACGAAGCGCTTACGATGCTACAAAAAGATGTCATACCACTTGCTAATAAACTCAATAATGCATCGTACAATGCCGAGATAGCCCTAGAAATGGGACGATCCTTTTTTAATCAGGGAATGTACAGCAAAGCAGTCCCCTATTTGGAGAAAGCAGTAGAAACATACGAAACTATCCGCCCCAAAGATCAAACCCTACTGCACAATCATATCCACACCTTAGGCTCCTTAGCGAATGTCTATAATCTATTAGAAATAGATGGAAAAGCAGATTCAGTCATTCGACGGGCTAAGGAGCTTTTGCTTATACAACCAAACTTTCCGCAGGAGTTACGTATTGCCTCTTATGAAGCCATGCATCTTGTACTGACCAAACAATATAAAGCGGCCGAAACACTAATAGACCGAACATTGGCTAAGGCCCAAGAGGTACCTCGACGTTATCTACTCAACCTTCATTTCCAACGTTACAAAGCACTAGCTGGAATGGGGGATTATTCAAAAGCGCTCAGGTCTCTGAGACGGAGCCACCCAATAGACAGTATAAAAACAGATCCCAACACATTTAAAGCAGTAGACGTAAGCGAGCTACTACCCGCATACGCATCGGCATATGAACAAGTAAACGACTACAAGCAAGCCACACAATATTGGAAACAGTACTTCAAACACCGCGACTCTGTACACAAGGACAAAATTGCAGAAGAAATTTCCAGACTAGAAGTAAGGCTCCGAACCCAAGAGAAAGATGCTGCAATACATCATCTGAAAGCCGAACAAAGTGAAATCGCATTACGCCTAAAAAACCAGCTGATTTTAAATGGATTGTTTGCCACCGCGGCCATCCTTTTGTTAGCTCTTGCGGGATTCACCCTTTACGTCTATAAGAACAAACAACGAGCTAATGCAGATCGTATTCAACAGATGGAGACTAAGAGCAAACTCCAAGTAGCAAAAGCACTACTGGAAGGCGAAGAAAGAGAAAGGCAACGCATAGGCCGCGATCTGCACGACAGCCTAGGCGGGGCTCTAGCCGGTATCCGAATCCAGCTTTCTGAGTCACAGCGTCGGCATCCCCAGCCGACATTGGACCATGCCATACTAAATCTTGAAGATTCAATTACCGAAGTACGGCGTATAGCACGCAATATGGTTCCAGAGAGCTTACTTCATTGCGGGCTGGATGAGGCATTGGGCGATCTATGTGTCTCTTTTTCCACAACAGATACAACCATAGAATATCAATCTTCTGGCGTATCAACCACAATACCTAAAAGCACCCAGATCAACCTTTACCGTATCGTACAAGAACTATTAGTCAATGCCCAGAGACACTCGAAGGCCACAAACATTATTGTACAATGCATACAAAATGAAACGACCATACTATTGACCATCGAAGATAACGGTCAGGGGTTTGATGTGGAAAGTATACTATTCACCTCTGGCCTAGGTCTGAAAAATATCCAAAGTAGAATAGATTACATGCGGGGAAAACACACTATAGAAAGTGAACTAGGTCAAGGAACAACTATTAATATCGAAGTACATGTCAGTTAAAAACATAAGCGTAGTCATATTGGATGATCATCCTATCGTATTAGAGGGGTTAAAATCTCTACTTGCTAACCATACAACAGATATTACTACCCACACCTTTGGTAACGCAACAGATTTTGCAACATTTATGGAAGGTGCTCCTTCTGTAGATGTTATCCTTCTGGATATTAACCTCCCGGATGGCAATGGACTGGACATTTGCAAAAACACAAAGATAAAATATCCGTCAATCAAGATTGTAGCCCTTAGCAATCAGGCCGAACAGAGCATCATACGACAGATGTTTGAAAACGGAGCCTCTGGTTTCTTGCTTAAAAGCACACCTTCTGACAAACTATTATCCTGCATACACGACGCTTTAGATGGACAAGTCGTCATGGACCCAGAAGTGATGCGCATACTTACCACTCCCTTACAACACAAAGACTTTCCTTCCTTGACCAAAAGAGAAAAACAACTAATCAAACTGCTTGCACAAGGTAAGACAACAACTTGTATTGCTGATGAACTTTTTCTGAGTAAATTCACTATCGACACCTACCGTAAAAATCTGCTTCAAAAGTTTAAAGTCAAAAACACTTCTGAATTGCTCATGCTGATCGTGCAAGAACAGTTGCTATAACCCTCCTATAATTAGGAGGAAAAAAAGCCCTGATAACTGGTATTTTAAATCATTGCAATGCAAACTAGTTTTGTAAAAGAAGATTATTCTATCCATCTGAATAAGATTCATAATTGGGGATTGACCACGCTTAAAAAACAAAACTAATGAAGAAAACCACATTATTACTAGCCCTTTTATTTGTCTTCGGTGCTTGTAGCAAATCTAATGACGATACCGACCCTACTCCTGGCGAAGGAGGTTATGTCTCTGGAACTTATTGGCCATATGCTGTTGGCAACATCTGGAATATGGTGAATATGGACGATCCAGAAGACAAGTATCAGTATCTGATTCACAAATCACTAACCCATGAAGGCAGAACATACTTCCAGTTCAAACCTGTTGGGACAACTGCAGAAGTAGCATTAAATGACGGCTTTCGCGAAGACAATGGGGTATTCATTTCACTGCATGGAGCCACCTCACAAATGGGCATAAATACCTCAGCGAGTACTGCAACCTACATCAACACCAACCTTAAAGTAGGTGAAATATGGAAGGAGAAAATAACCTTGCAAATTTCTGGGCTAGCTTCGGGAGCAATCACACATAGCAATGAGGGCCGTATTTTGGAAAAAGCAACAAGTGCTGTAATGAACGGCAAAACGTACAAAGATGTGATAAAAGCTGAGCTCAAAAAATCAATCCACAACAGTACCACGGGCTATACGAACCATATTACCTACGAAACCTGGCTTGCTAAGGGTATCGGTATCATTTTTGAAGAAACAACCTATGATAATTCTTACAGCGAGAGTTATGGTTTAGTTAATTACACTGTCAAGTAAAAACTCATGAAATAATTGTTTACATATGAAATATCCATGTAGCAGAGGCTGTACAAACACGAATGAATGTAATTACTTCGTGAGCTCGTTACACTCGGTTTGGATATTCCATATGACAACTGAAAGACAAATTATATACATATGAAATCCAGAAATATAATGAAGATCAATTTTTTAATTACGTCGGTTGCTATTCTTGCTTTATTCGTGAACTGCGGTAAAGATAAAAAAGAAAAAAACGTTGATACAGACATCAAAACGGAGCTGTTCGAGCAAGGCATTATTGAAATGGGTATATTTTCCCAGGATGTAGAGCTGAGCAAAATTGTCGGTAAAATTGATTTTTCGCAGACAGATCCCAAATCACAATATCAAAACCTATTAAAAAATGACAAAGACGTCCAAGCCATTACAAAAGTGGTAGAACAGATTGCGACTAAAAATCCAATTGCAGGACTGGCTCTATCCATGAATACAACCTCTTGTACGTATTATATAAAAGAGGACAAAGTGCTGGGAAAAGTGAAAGGATTTGGGTGGGAAATGGATAACTTACACGATAAAAAGCAGGACAAAGGTAGTCTCTACCTCCAAACGTTGACCAACACAAGGGAGATCCCTGATAGCGACAAGAAAATATATGCACAATACATCCCGAGTAAAAATCCTAATGCAGGAGCGAGTAACGCTATTGAACTCGACAACTTCAACAGAACGGAACTTCAGAAAACGGAGATCATAAACGGCTATGAATGCAATGTTTCTCAACTTACACCAAAATCAATAGATCCGGATGCACCTATGACGATGCACAAACTGTTGGTGTATACCTCTCCCTTATTTAATAATACAATCAACTTTACCCATCCGTTTTACCTGGAAGAGAATAATGGTATTCTTCGAATAGACATCTATTTTATAGATGACAAAACACCAACATTGGTCATGAAACCCAAATCCATTGAACAGCGAGCCATTAGCGCCGATGAGCTACAAAGTCGAACTGCTCAACCAGTCTATGGGGAGATCAATGCCGAATGGGCTTTCAAGGCATTGCCAATCATGATGAGCGGATGGGGTATCCTTTCAAATTAGGAAATCAATAATTTAACTTGGTTTGTCCAGTGATTTTACAGAAATTAGAAACCAATTTATGTTGAACTCCATGAAAAAGACTACATTATTGTTCGCTTCTGCGGCAATGTTTATCGCTTGTAACAATAACCCCAAGCAAGAACAAAACAATACACAAGACAGCGTATCATCCACGCCAAGCACTGAAAACGAAAACGCTACTCCGAACAATAATGCTAAATTCGATATCGGGAGCATACCAGTGACTACAACAGATATCGGTACTTTTCCTTATTTCACATTACCTAAAGGCTTAAGACATCTGAACAAACCTCTTCAAAAAGATTTTGATGTATGTTTTTTCCCTGTAAATGGTGTGATGACTCCATTCGAAGGGAAGCTTTATAAAATAAACGTCGATGCCGAACAAGGCGAACAATTTTCTCAACGCTATTATGAAAAAAGTCTAGAGGATTATCTGCAATCTGTGGGAGCAGTCAAAGTATTTGACGGCAATATAGGTCCTGAGGAATATGACCGCTATAACAAGCTCGATCCAAATAAAGGAGACGAAGGAGATATGGGCTACGCTGACGAGAACATCAAGTTTTATGTGATCCGTACCAAAGACCAAGGAAACATTTACATACAGTTTAGCGCCAACAATGCGGCAGGAAAACTAAACATCCTCCAAGAAGCTGCGATGACGCAAACCATCACGAAGATTACGGCCGACGAAATCGCGAAGGATCTCAACGAAAAAGGAAAATCTATTCTGTATATCAATTTTGACACGGACAAATCAAACTTAACGACAGATGGAAAAGACGTGGTACAACAGATCGCTACGGCATTGAAAAAGGAAAGCAAACTGACCATCAACATAGAAGGACATACCGACAACACCGGCGATGCTGCACATAATAAAAAATTGTCCGGAGAACGTGCCAATGCGGTACTGAATGCATTGACTGCGGATGGTATTGACAAATCTAGATTAAAAGCGCAAGGATTCGGAGCAGAGCGTCCACTTGTAGCCAACGATAGTGAAAGCAACAAAGCTAAAAACAGACGTGTCGAATTAGTGAAAAGCAATTAGAATCTAGCTTACTAGATAAACTATTAAAGCCCTTATTACATTCAGGTAATAAGGGCTTTTTGTCGTAATAAGTCCAAACCAATAGGTTACCATGACAATGCCAAAATCAAAACTCCTACATATTCTTGAACAGATTGACTTTCTCCTCCGGTATATTAAGGAGAAGACATCCTTTTTAGCAACCGGCTTGCTACGCTGATTAACACCCCAGTTTAGATATCCCACCTACACTAAGGCAAACTACAACAACCTCATTTTTGGATAGATAGAAAAAAGAACGTATCTTAAGAACAAACCAAGCAAGCCTATATATTATGGTTATCCGTCATAGTATAGCCTCTACACCTGTTACCAATACGGTAGACACCTCTGGAGTCTTGCCCAAGGGACGCTATTTTTCTTTTTTCAATGAGAGTGATGTAATTTTCCATGAAAAAGAGAACTACATCATCCAGCGTAAGACAGGCCAGCTGACTTTTATAGAAGCCAAATGCAGTCACGACCAGGACTGGCAGCTGAGCATCGGCAATAAGCGTCCGACTTTTTGGATGGTATTTCAACTGCTCGGCGATTGCCGACTATTCATCGGTCAGGAATGCAAAATGGAACACCAACAGTATCTGGGCTTATTCAACAGCAAGGGTAAGTTGGATTTTGAAATCAAAGGGGGTAAAACATCTTTACTGCTTATCGGGCTAAAACTAAGAGATATAGAAGCATTCGCTATGGAATGGAGGCATTTGCAGCTCCATCACGATATTAAGGTCAAGCAGTATTCCAATATCCATATAGGATACCGGATAAAGAACACCCTCACCCAGATACAACGCACGAAGCATACCTACTTCTCGCTGAAACACAAGCTCGCTTCACTTGTCGTCCAACTTATAGAAACCTATCACGCTGATCTGATCGAACATTCAAAATCCTTGCAGCAAGCTGATGTTTCACTTTTCCACCGTGCAAAAGAATATATTATAGCGCATTATATGGATGAGGAAATCGATGTTTTCCATATGGCAAAAGAGCTTCTTACCAGTGATCGCACCCTATACCGCATTTTTAAAGAAAACGGATTGACCGTAAACTCAGCTATTCAGTCCATACGTATTTACAAAGGAAGAGAAATGCTCAGACGCACAGATTTATCCGTTGATATGATTGCCTTTCGGCTTCAATTTTCGACAGCAAAATATTTTATAAAACAATATGTTAAGTATTTTGGGCATACTCCAGCTATGGAAAGACATTTAAAAGCAAATCGTAAATTATCAAAACTCAACAGAAAAAATGCCTAGAAAAAACTAATGCCATCCTCTCCATAGCAAAATAACAAAACTGTACTGCACAACAACCAGACGAGAATACAAATTAGCAGGACGGGAAAACAAAATAGCCAGACGGGAACCGCCAACAACCGGATGGGAAAACAAAATAGCCAGACGGGAATCGCCAACAACCGGATGGGAAAACAAAATAGCCAGACGGGAATCGCCAACAACCGGACGGGAAAACAAAATAGCCAGACGGGAATCGCCAACAACCGGACGACTGCCTATTTGATGAAAACCAACAGACAAAACAAAAAAAACTCTCCTAACTCCGATTCAAGTTCCTTTTTCTGCAGATTAACAGATTGATATAGGGGTAATATTCCGCCAAAAAGTTTTTCGAGCTTTCTGAATTTTGGCGGAATATTACCCCCTCGACGTCATTCCTCTTGTCGTATGTTTGTATCGTTGCTAGCACAGTAAATAATTATAAACAATCAAAAAAAGAAAAGACATGAGTAAATTAAAATTATCGGAAAAAGATCAGACAGACGTTCAATTGATGCAGACTGCAGAGCAGATCTTCACCAAGATGACAGCAGAGGCGACGCTATTCAGCACACCAATCCCTGCACTTTCCACTTTAGAAACGGCATTAATTGCATTTCGAAATTCGGCAACCGAAGCCGCTTATCGCGATACACGAGCCATCCTGATCCGTAATCAAAAACGCAAGGACCTCGTATATGTACTGAAAGAACTGAGCAAGTACGTGGATACCATCGCAAAAGGTGACAACACAATCGTACTCGCTGCAGGCTTTACCTTGCACAAGACGGGACAATCTTACGACCGGTTAGTTCCTAAAGCACAGCCCCCTCTAGCGGAACCCAAGGAAATCGGAAGTGGCCGTGTTCTACTCCGTACGAATCCTTGGGCAGGAGCAAGAATGTATGACTTTCAATGCCGTCTGAAGGGCAGTTCCGACACATGGGCTTCGCAATTGAGTTCCAAAAGTACTTGTATGATCGAAGGCCTGGAACAATTTAAAGAATACGAATTTCGTGTGACCTATATTGGCATCAATCCGAAGGCCAACTATAGTGACAGCACAAGTAGTTACGTGCTTTAAAGGCAAGACCTTACGACATACCATAGTTACATTAGAACTCCCCTTTTTATAGGGAAGTGTTTGAGAAAGCCTTAGCAAGGCGATAACAATATGCAAAAGATGAATAGACTTGAAAAGAACAAGACCATTCCTTATCTTGATGAAGAAAAAAAATCCACTATCGAGATAGGAATGGTACTTGTTTCGAAACAACTGACTGATTAAACCGATCGATTAAGATGAAAGAAATAGTAAAAGAACACCCACTAAGACCTATCATACTACGCTTTGACCTAGACAAACCGCTCTTGGATTTTGAAAAGAAAGGCCTCAGCGCACATTATCTCATGCATGACCTCACCTGGGAGATGCTACAACAATTTAAAACACATCATACCGCACTGGAAGAAATCGATATCGAGATCTCGGAATTAGAATACCTATTATTGCCCATCGAACAGGAATTGGACTTTTTAGAAGTCTTTTTACGGATTAAAGACCCTTCGGTACTACCTTTTGATGAAAAGGATGGAGAGGCAGAAATAACCATCGATATCGGTGAGTTCTTTCAAGGTGCAGTATACCACAATCAACGCTTACAAGACATGCATACCGCTGTAGACAGTGAGCACCTATGGTTTAAAAACCACTTTGACATGATCTATGAAAAAGAAAGCTGGATAGATACGGGGCTGTGGGACGATGTCCATCAAATATACCGCAACTACCTAGAGGCACAGGTAGATATCGTAACATTGGACCGAGATCAAGAGGAATTTAGAGGTTCCCTATCCGAGGTATTCGACTACCAAGACATCTACATGGACTATGGCGACAGCGTATTTGCGGCCTACAATGAACTACATAACCGATCGGAACAGGTCTATCGTCGGGCAGAAGTCGTAAACAGTAAATTAACTGATCTGAAATAGTAATTGCAACATCGTATTGGACAACTAACATTTTATAACTAAATTCACCCTGATTTATAACACTTTATAAAAAAAATACCAATTAATACAGTAAACTATGGATACACTGGCCACTCAATTACATGGCATATCCAAAGGACTTAAGTATGGAGATTTCAATATTCCCGATATAGGTGATATTGTACCGGCATCGCTTATGATTCAAGATCTGGATGGTCTACGCCCCATTGGCTGTAGCTATATGAACAACTGGGGATGCGAGAAGCTGGGAGCTTCCGTGGATGAAGTCAACGAGCTAGGAGCAGGCTATTACGACCGCTACTTCGTCAAAGAAGAGACCTACGGTATATTCCAAGGGATGAACAATTACCTCGTACTTGGCGATTTTGACAAGCAATACAACTTCTTTCAACGAGTCAAGCTCTATGGCGACACCCACTACACCTGGTTCTACACTGTAGTAAAAGTCGTACAGATCAATATCCTCGGTAAGCTGGAGAATAAAATCATTCTCCTCGCCTCACCGGTGATCGGTATGGACCATCTGATATCCCGAGTCAATAAAACACTGGACCAAGACCAGTATATCCACAATAACTATAGACGATTTGCCGAACTGACCGCACGAGAAAAAGAGATCATAACCCTATTGGCAAATGGAAAATCAAGTAATGAAATAGCAGACCAACTCTTTATCTCTGCCCATACCGTATCGACACACCGTAAAAATATCATCCGTAAAATTGAATGCAGTTCCTTTGCTGAACTGTTACGATTTGCAATAGCCTTTGATTTGGTTTAAACGACTGCAAATGGATATCTTATAAAAACCACGAGGTAAAGCAAACTCCAAGTCCTCTATAGAACTCGGGAGTAAGGTGTTACAAGAGGGGTGGTTGTAAATCGCGAGAAGGAATAGAAAACTATCTTTATCAAATCGTATTCAACCGCTGTCTTAACTCCAGAAAATTATCTGCATTAGTTTTTGACAAGATTCTCCTCCTGTGCGTATTCACAGTATGTTCGCTTATAAAAATCAAAGCAGCAATCTCTTTGCTACTCTTACCTTGGAGAATCAAATCCAAAACTTCAATTTCACGCTTAGAAAGGTCATAATGATTCTCCATATGAACAGGTCTGTTTTTCATACGGTCAATCATTATAAAATCATTCTCCTGTCGTTGAAAGCCATCCTCTGCAACATCATGAAAAACTAAAGAACGGTTCATATGTCCCCTTTCGTCAATTTCGATCGCTTGGTAAGACTGCTTAATGAATATATACTCGCCTGTTTTTTTTTGGACCCTATAGGAATACTTGAAATAAAAGCGATAATGATCTTCGAAATACAACCTATCCATAAGCTCAATTACCTTACGCTCTGATTCCATACAATATTGAACATCATCAGGATGAATAATA
>JAITLW010000007.1 GCA_031277715.1 Sphingobacterium sp.
TGCTGTTGGTAGGTATACATGTAAAATATGTTCAATTTGTTTTGTGGAAACAATCGTTTTGAATCATCATAGTATAAAAGAGAGTTATAAACCTTTAAACTTTTTGCTATGCTATTTTCAAAATCAGTTATTTTCGACAAAGAATGGATGGACGTTGTTTTTGTCGGCCGGAACAAAGCTTATGGAGCTTATCAATTAAGGCTTTTTGGAGAGAAAGCTATTCAGATTTCTTTAGCAGGTGTGGCATTATTTGTTGCTGCTTTGTGTAGTCTCTCTTTTATCGAGCATAAGCCCAACAATGAGGTAGGGGCCAGTCTTTCTGCGCTTAATACCTCGATGATTACTGTTGAGATCGAGAAAGCGATTCCGATCAAAGAAGAGGTTGTTATTCCTAAAGAATCTGGCGAAGCACAGCAGGTCGCCCAGGATGTGCCTGCAGTAGATGTAGTGAAGTTTACAGAGGTTAACCCAACCGACAGGGCAAACGTTAAAGAAGATGTAGTAGCGACTTCGGAAACCCTTGCTCCTAAAAAGATGATCGGCGCGATATCGATGAAAGGGCAGGCGGGAGGTACGCTCATACCGAAAGGTGCTTTTGGCAAAGAAAAGCGTGAAGGTGGCGGTACAGGCCGGAGTACTGGAAGTATTACGGGCGGTGGTGACGATTCGGGAAATCCCTTTGAGACAGTAGAGATTATGCCAATGCCACCGGGGGGTATGAAAGCTTTCGTAGAATGGGTAGCGCGTAATTATCAATTTCCATCCGCTGCAGTCGATAATGAAGCGGCAGGTGTAATACAGGTGACCTTTGTCGTGGAGAAAGATGGTAGTTTGAGCTCCTTTGATGTGAAGCGGGATCTGGGATTCGGGACGGGAGATCAGGCTGTTAAACTCCTGCAAAGAGCAAAGCCATGGAGTCCGGGTATACAGAACGGAAGACCGGTTCGGGTGTCCTATACCTTACCTATCAGACTCAGTACCATACAACAATAATAGTTATTTGATTCAAGTCCTTCGGGACTTGAATTGTTTTAAGGAAGATCTTATAAAGAGGATATCTCGAGTGTTACTTTCTTCCAGTCTGCAGCAGTTGTCCATTGTGGTCCCCGTTCGATGATACGGATCACTTTGGTATTCAAGTTCTCATCAGAAGATTTTATTATCGTAACAGTATCAGGAGCTCCTTTTTTATTTAATGCTATTTGAACAGTAAATGCATAGCTCTGGTCCGTAATCTTGCTTATTTCGTTACGGAGGTAGGTTATGTATTTTTCCCGTCCCATCACAGGCGTACTTTTACTGGATTTGGAGTCGTTGGTGATGCTGATCTCTTCCAGGAAGCTTTGCTTTGGAGACAGTAGTATGGTTTGTGCTCCGTTTTCTGTCGTTATTTCTCTCGTATTATAGCCTGTAGCATTGATTTTTAGGCTTTGTTTGTTATTTGCGAGATAGGTAAATCTTCCTTCCGAATCGGTTAGGGCAACTCTGTCATTTTGGGTGTCTGTTACTTCTACACCAGCCAATGGTTTTTTTGATTGTTGGTCCAGTACCTGCGCCGATATAAAGTTGGTCTGTGGCTCTAGGCCCATATTGCTTAGTTTGGCCCGCATTTGGGCAGCTGACAATGTTGCATTCGGATTCACACTGACTCGTGTATCTGCGATTCTCGGCTGTGCTTGTTTTTTTTGACTGGAGGCAAGCAGGTTCGATTTATCCTGCGCTTCGGTATTAATAATGATGACATCACTCTCATGTTTGGGGTGCCCGAGATTGAGTGTGCCAGCGATGTCTTGGCTGAACTCAATGTTTTTTTCTGTAGGTGTGTAGGCTAGAATCTGCCTTTCTTGCTCTGTAAGTTTTCTAGAACGTAGATTGGCCGATACATTTTCTTGTTTTCTGTTCTGCTCCGGATGGGCTCCTCGCGGGCGGTATTCGGGTTCAGAAAATAATTGAGCCACACTGTCTGGTCGAGCGGAAATTTCTGCGATACGGTCGTGGCTAGGGCCAATAGGACCTTCTTCTGGCATATCGTTGGCTGCAAGCTCTTCCGAGTGAGTCTCCTGTTTTTGGCTATTCCAGAATAGTATGCCTGTTGCGGACAGTAGGACGACAACAGATGCAGCTATCTTGAAGATATTACTGTTCCAGAGCGGTCTGGAGCGTGGTTGCTGTTGCGTCCTTTCGGTTATTTGCTCACTGATATCGACGAATGATGGAGGGATGCTCTTGTTGTTCTTTTCGATCTCTAAGCCCATAAGGATATCTGTTAGCATCTCGTCATCATGGGCTGCACGTTCTATTTCGTGCATTTCCTTAGAAGACAATTCGCCATTGACGTACTTACGTAGGTGGGCAATATCGAATGTGAGTTTATGCATCAGCTCTGTCCATACAGTTTTTTAAGTTTCTCTTTCCGTTCTGGATATAGCTTTTTACTTCATTCATACTATATCCCGTTATTTCGACTACTTCCTTGTAGCAATGTTCATTGATAAAAAAAAGATCTACTGTCACTCTTTGCTTCTCTGGCAGCTTTTCTATACATTGTTCCAGTGAAGATAGTTTTCCTTCTTTTTCTGCATAGCTTTCTTCCTGATGCATACTTATTGGAAATTCCACAAATTCATCGACTGAAATTTCTATTCTGCCTTTCTTTGAACGTAGATCCATGAGACAAAAGTTCTTGCTTACTACATATAGCCACTTGGGAAAGCTCTTGATATCCTGTTTTTTAATCTTGGTTATTAGCTCTTCAAAGATCTGCATCACAGCATCTTTACTTTTTTCCTCTTCTTTAAAGTAGCGTAAGCATACGTAGTATACCATTTCGGCATGTTTGCTATACAGCTTGCCTAAGGCTTCCATATCATCTTCCTGAAGATACTGAGCCAAGAGGGCAGTATCTTCTTCATACGGAGGAAGGTCAGCATTGTATAGTTTCATAAAATTGCCGTCAAATTAGTGCTTTTTTTTCAGAGTATCAGTTATTTAATGTTAAATTAAGGTTTAGCCAATGATTCTCTTTACAACGGTGACCAATATGCATAGGCTTCTTTGAGCGTATGATAGCGGTTTTGTTTATCCGGTGTTAGGAAGGAGAAACTTCCTCCCTCAGCTCCAGGAAAAGAGGTGACTAGTTCAATTTTATTGTTGTAGCGAAAGACATTGAGTATGCTAAAATCCTCTATCGGAAACTGACCGCCATCATCTACTCTCCAGGTACTCATTTCGTTGTACTCAGCTTTGAATTCCTGTATAAATAGGGCTGGACTGGCATTGGATTTGGCAATAAGCAGCACTGTTAGGGTATCCGCTATAGGTGCAAGCTGTGCTAGAAAAACACTGTCTTTCTCCGCGGTCGTCGCGATGAGTTTTATCGTTGTTATAGGACTTTGGTAGCTTTTTTTCAACTCTGTGACTACACTGCTCTTGTTGGCATCCGCCAAGTTATGTTTGACGGCTACTGCTTTTCGGGTTTTATGGAAACTGTCGCTGGCGAGAAAAGCATAGGCTTCGCCCGGAGATAGTTTTTCATTAAGTTGGAACACCGCTCCAGGGAGATTGTTGAAGTTGTCTGGTGTCTGCCTTCCATTGTAATCTTCACTCTCCTTTTGCATTTTTACAAATTCAAATGGGTATGCTTTTTCATTGGCCCATACATATTTTAGTGCCTTTACATTTGAAGGACGTTCTTCGTCATCGACCAAGATCAGTTGTTTGCGCGAATCGTCGAATACGCCAAAACCGATATCCTGATAGGATAGGGTATCCGTTGCTATACTTTCAGATGCTTTTTGAGGAATAGTGTCCTGTACTGCGGTGGCGGTGTGATTCTGCTGTGGGGGATTGTTACACCCAATGTATAAACCCGTAGAGAGGGTGCATAGTGCTAAGAGTATTGCCTTGTTGAATTTGTTGTTCATAATACAAATTTAAGAGAAAAATATCAGTGAAATGGGGGTAGGGATAGAAAAGGTTTTAAATAAACCATTATGATTTAGGGTTGTTTTATGTTTGAAAAAGGTCATGTTTAAATCACATATGTGGAAAACTATCTGTTTTATAGTATTATTGTGAGCTATTATATTCGTAATAAATAGGAGGATACGCTATGACACTAACGAAACACTTATCTATTTTACTGCTCCTTGTGCCCTTTGTTTTTGCATCCTGTGGTGCCAAAAAGAAGACACTTTACGGAAACAATCACAAACCGACGGTAGGGAGCAGCAATTCGACTGTTAAGAAAAACAAAAGTAACCTAACGGCATATTACGCAGATTTGCTTGGTACGGACTCGAAGTCCCTGAATGCGGATCTTTATTCTTTTATCGATGATTGGATGGGCAGTCCACATCGTATGGGCGGGTTGACACGCTCGGGAATCGACTGTTCTGCTTTTGTAGGGATGGTATACAATGAGGTGTACCGTAAAGACCTACCACGTACCTCACGCGATATGGCGGAGCGGATCAAGCGAAAGTATGATGACCAGCTCAAGGAGGGAGATTTGGTGTTCTTTTCTTTTGGTGGCCGGGATATAGACCACGTCGGAGTTTACCTGCACAACGGCAAGTTTGTACATGTATCGACCAAGCAAGGGGTGGTGATCTCGAATCTTAAAGATGTGTGGTACTACAAGTACCTGAAGCGCTGTGGTACACCGACGACATAAGGGGATTAGAAGTCCCGAATCTCGTCAAACCATTTTGCCGCAAGCTCCTGTGGTAGATTTAAAGGGGAGGATTCGACCAGTTGCTCCACAGCGGTGCCTGTATCCTCACGTTCTACAGTCTCTATATTGGGCAGGGTGTTAATCAGTTCGATGAGCTTGACGATAGCCTGTTTGACTTGTTGCTCACTTTTTGCTTTGCTGATTTCTTTTAGTGCCGTTTTGTAGGCCTTTGTTGCTGTTTTTGCATTCTTTGAATCCCAGTTGGTAAAAGGGATTCCATATTCAGTCTTGAACCATACTTTTTTACGTAGTTTGGATACGGAGGAGTAAGCCATTTGCTTTTCCTTTAAGATGGCTTTGAGTTCCTGTTGCAGGACCTTACCTAGCGTTTCTTCGATATTCCAACCGATAAAACTGTTGAGTTTTGTCCATGTTGCGAGGGGAGGCATCCCGGTCAGGTCGGGAATTGTCCGGAGGCCAAGGGTTTCTAAGTCTTTTAGCACTGCCAATGCCTGAATGTTTGTAATATTACCGCTCATATTCAGACTTTTCGCGTTCTTGAATTGTAACAGGCTATTGCAGTCCATTGCAGGGCCCGTTATAGCATTGTCAACATAAATGGAATCCACGACTTTACTGAAATCGGAAAATTCAGGTAACCTGTATGGCGTATGGGCTGGTTCAGGCTGTGGTGCAAGATGTAGAAGCAGGAGGGGAGTGCTCGTGTTGACGGTTATATTCTCGAGGTTGCCCGAAAGGAACAATTTTTGGATGCCCCCGCCGAGTGTCAACTCAATCGGATGTGACGATGCATGTACGCTCAGCTCGTAAATATTGGCCTTTGTGAAATCTGCTTTTATAGGAGCAAGGGGGCTCCAGTGCATCCTTTCTATCTTGCGCTTTTCAGACCATTGTATAAAGCTACTGTCATTGCCTGAATAGTAAAGAAAACGAGGCCAATCTCCGTAGGGAAATACATCAGTGTGCTGTTTTCCGTGGGGAGTATACATTTCATTAAAGACATTCCAATTGATGGAAGCATTACTGTCTACCCATACATCATATTGCCCGTTAGAGACTAGTTTTGTTCCGATAGAAAAACTGCCTTGCCCCGGAGGGATAGTGATTTTATGACTGTTCTCTCCCGTTAGAGAAATATAGATAGGACTGTTTCTTTCCATGTGTGTGCGAATGCTATACACGACAAATTTAGGGATTAGCTGTTGATTTTTTAGTTTCTTTTGTTAATGAGTGATCACGGAAATGGGCTGTTGTGTTTTTTCTTGATTTTTTTAATTTGGGTTTACTTTATTACAAATTTTGATAAAAACTGGGTTTATTTTGTTACATTTTTAACATAAATTACTCAATCTTCCTTATTATTTGGGGACAAAGTTGCCAGAATATATCGATTGGTTTATAAGCACAGTAGACTAACGTCAGATTTTCCTACAAACGTAAATTACCCCCTATGCTGTTCTTTTTGTTTTTATCTCCACTTTTGATAGGCATGGTCGATATCAAATGGGAATACTGATTTATAATGCCCCTTTTGCTTGTTGTGTTCGATGATTCTTTCCAGATTTTCGAGGATATATCCTTTTATTGACTTAATATTTTCCGGATTTAAAGAATAGGGGTAATCTATATAGTGAAAAGTTTGTGTCTTGGCATCATATAGAAATACATAGTCATCTTCTGTGCGTTGCTTGCGGTAGCCTTGAATTTTGTAGTACGGAAAATACTTGGTAGGTCTTTTTATGATTTCAAACTGTAGTGATACTTCAGATTTAGGGTCCGAGCTGTAATAATTTTGTAAAGAGATATCATTTATAATCTCGTAGTATTCTTCGAATCTTTTTAAAATGTCTTGTTCATCTTTAGTGTATGTGAAAGGGTAAGGGAGGTATTCTCCATCCTCTAGAACATAGTCTTTTTCGTGTGTTTTTGTGTTGCTCGGCTTGATTAGATCACCGTTTTTGTTCATGTAACCTTTAAAGGAGCTGGCGGAGTTTGGCACTACTGTCCAATGCTCCTCATCTAGTTGTTCTTTTTTGATATCGCGTAGTACGATTGCATAACCATAGTTGAATGGAATTGCGAAGTCCCATTCGGAGAGATCTTGATGTTTCCCTCCTCGTCAGCAAATCCAATTTTTCCATTATCTAGGGCGATAATCCGTTGTAGGTTTTCCGAGAAATAATCACTGCCATTATCAAACCACAAGGTGTAATAAAGAGGCTTCCCTTTCCGATTATATACCGTAGTGGATGGCATAGCAGGATTATCCGTAGCAAATGAGGATTTGCTTAGACTTCCCGGTAATTCAAAGATGGGAGAGCTGATAGGCTTGGAAAAATCAATTTCGTAGGTGATTTTATGCCTTCCAAGGGGCACAATTATTTCTGTCGTGGATTTTACCCCCAATTGAATAGAGTCTTTGTCGGTAAAGTAATAGAGTTCCTGTCCGTATACTGAGCTAATCCAGAATAAAAGAATGGATGCAATTATACTACACTTGTTTTTTATAAACATAACGTCGCTATTTCTTTTTAAACCTACATAAAATCTATGGAAGTAGGAATGTTTGTTACTGTGGATATTGAAACGCTGGGTCTAAAAGGGACTACAGGATTGAAGTCTTAAATAAAGTTAAAGATGAATAGTGTTGCCTGATTTTCACTAACTTCAAAAGTAACTTAATATGTTAAATTATGATCGACCAATCATGGACCCAGTCAAGGAAAATAGGCTTTCGTTTTTCCTTTATTTTTATTCTATCGTTCATTCTATTTAAGAACAATGGAGCTTTCTCGCTGTTGGATTACCCGACCCAATTTCTGACTACGCCGATCCGCCAGTTATGCCATTGGTTTGCATCTCATATTCTGAATTATCAGTATGACTACGCAGTGTATACTAACGGTAGTGGAGATACTTCGTATGATTGGGTTTCTTTAGCACTTTTTTTTACTGTTGCGGTATTAGGGGCCATTATTTGGTCTGTTGTCGATAGGGATAGAAAGAGTTATAATACCTGTTATTATTGGCTTACTACTATTGCAAGGTATTATGTCGCATTTATGTTAATCAATTATGGTGTTATCAAATTGACTCATTCGCAGATGCCTCCTCCAGGGTTAGGTCGGCTGATGGAGCCTCTGGGAGAGTTTTCTCCAATGGGCTTAGCGTGGACATATTTTGGATATTCCAAGGACTACAATATTTTTGTCGGAATTGCCGAGATAATGGCCGGTTTCCTGTTATTTCGTAGGACTTTGGTCTTAGGGGCATTGATCACTATGGCAGTAAGTATTAATATCATGACCGCCAATTATTTCTTTGATGTCCCTGTCAAGATCCTTTCGACGGCCTTATTTTTACTCTCGATTTATTTACTCTTACCTTATATCCGGCCTTTGTTCAACTTGTTGGTACGCGGGCGCCCTGCTCAGTTGCAACCGCTGGAGAGACCGATATACGCACGGCCTTGGAAAAACAAGCTGATGATCGGACTCAAGGTTGTGATTCTTCTTGTTTTTGTAACGCAGCAGATTACAGGCTTGTTGAATAGGCATAAGCTGATAGGTCATTATTTCAAAAAATCTGCGTTGTATGGTATTTATTTTATTGACGATGATAAGGCAGGCAGGAAGAGTATTCCTGAGGATTGGATGTCTATTGTTTTCGAATATGAAGGTTATGAAAGTGTTCGGGATAAGTATTATAAGAAAATAGCTATAACGCCAAGAATAGATCCAGCCAACAAGATTATATCGTTAAATCATTATACATTCGACTATTCCGTAGCAGAGAATGGGGATATCACCTTAAAGAAAGTAATTGATGACCGTACAGAAGTCATCAAGCTGATTAAGCAAAATCCTGAGGATTTTGAGCTGAGGAAGCGGGGCTTTAACTGGGTACAGGAATATCCTTATAATCGGTAGGCTGTCCTCATTCTATTTGCAGGAAAGCTACATCATCCATCTTCAAAATGGCTGTTGTTGCAAGGTGTAATGTTACCAAAGGAGCCTTAATATGAGTCGTATATGTTATCTCTTCGCTGTGCGAAGGAGAAAATGACAATATTCTTATGTAGTTTGTAGCTCCTGTTTATAGGAGTCCTGCTTATCTCTGGACAAATAATACAATATATAGGCGTTAAACAAAAATATTAAAATTTATATGTTTTATTATTTGCGCAAATATTGAGTCTATTTGTTTTGTGGGTGTATTAAATAAGAATATTTTAAAAAAATTAGGTCAAAAAATTCGAACGCGTCGAGAGGAATTATCCTACTCACAGGCCGACGTTGCCAATATGACTGGGGTAACGACCGTTACTGTATTGTCGCTTGAAAAGGGGAGGGGAACAACACTTAATAATTTTTTACTTATTTGCCGCGCCTTGCAAATCCAACCACGTGAAGCCTTTGAACTGGATATTGAACTGGTCGCTCCTTTTGGTCTCTCGCCAGATTCTCAAAAACGTGCTGAAAAGAACCAAAAATTAGATCGCCTAGTATATTCAACTGATTTTTTTGAAATACCAAGGCGTGTATCGGAGGTGATAAAAGAGCTTGGTGCAGATAAAGCCGATAGCAATAAATACTCGGTCTACCTGACAAGCTATTGCAAAGAAGGAGCATTAGATTATATCAAAGAAGGGAATTATAAGAAGTATTTGAAAAAGGAGAAAAGATAGCCTTCGTATTTAAACTCCGTTTGCCCTTCAAAATATTTTGATTATGTTTACGGAGTTACCAATAAATTACTGATATGGCCAATGTAACTTGGATAAAAGCTCCTATTCTATTTGTATTATTCTTGACTTTTTTTTCCGTTAATGCTCAGACGAATTTTCTTGAACGAGCAGATTACGATAGCATACGAACGGTTGCAAATAAGCAGAATAAGTTGATGTTTTTATTGGTACATGAACAGAATGAAAGTTTTGAGTTTCTAAAAGCATCAGTCTCTAAAAAGAATAAAGAGTATATCGGTGATAAGTTTGTATCGGGCATCGTACAGGTAAAGCGGGAGGATTTTCAACATTCCCTCCGTAAAGGATTTTATTTGACTAGACCAGTATATCTTTTTACAGATAACGAAGGATATCCAGTTCTGCGGTATGATAGGCCTATTATGGATGAGCAACTATTGTTGCAACTAGCTGATTCAGCTTATACGCTGGCGAAGGGAGAAACTTTAGGTAAACTGTTAAAGCAATATCAGAAAGGGGTACGTAACAGGGGATTATTGACGAAGCTGTTGACCCAATACCAGTTTTTCAATTACTATGCTGATCAGCGGATATTGAATGATTATCTTTCACAGCTGACTGTTCAAGAGTTGAATAACTTTGAAACAGTGGTTTTTTTAATGAAAAGCGGACCGGTATATAATGGGAATGTTTACAAATTGGCCCGTACCAATGCCAAGATGGTGGATAGTCTATATGCAACGTTACCCTTACTAGCTCGTCAGGATATCAATAATCGTATTATTCAACAAACGTTTAGACAGTCTTTAGAGTCTTCTAACTACTATCTGGCACAAGAGTTACAAGGATTTGTCAGCGGTAGCTGGAGTCCTAATTATCTACGTGCAAATAGTAGTGGATCTTATTATCCGATGGAGTATAAGCGTCTGACTAAGGATAGCCTGGGATACGTCAACATGGCGAGAAATTATTATAATGTGAATTATTATCGCGTTGCCATAGACTCTTTAGCACGGATAGACTATGCCGTGGAGCGGAAAATTAATGTTTCGCGTTATCAGTGGCAATTAAATCGCGTAGAAAATGAAGCGTTTCAGGAATGGTTTAAGGTATCTGAATCGAGGTACAAGTATGAGCATGCGCAACATCTGAGTTATGGCGCTCGACAGATATTGGCATTTTCTAAAGATAATATGGATGCATTGAATGATGCTATCCGATGGCAGACCAAAGCCATCGAACAGTCTCCGCGAAACGGATTGTATTACCACACCCTAGCTATGTTATTATATAAGGTTGGTTTTTCTGCTCAGGCTGAAGCAGAGCTTTTGCGCGCAAAGGAGCTCTATAAACGGGACAAGGTAAAATATCAAGAAATAGAAGCTTTACTAAAACAGATGAAATCCAATAAAGGACTCATCATTTAGTTAAATTCAGGCGTATAGGGAGCGTGTAAGCCACGCGAACAGGTATACCTCTTAGATAGCCAGGTGTCCAATCGCTTGCTGCTTCTATAACTTCTATACCAGCATTTCCTGTTCCATATCCTAGGTCGTTAATGATTTTATAGTCCGTTGTTTTGCCCGTTTTTTCAACCACAAAACTGATGGTTACTTGGCCTACGACTCCAGCCATTAGGGCTTCCTTAGGGTATCTATAGTTCTTGCCGATAAACATTCTTAATTGTTGAATCCCACCCGGATATTCTGGTTGGATTTGTTTTTTTGTATACTTTGTTTTCTGTCCAAGGCTATCGGTGGTTTCTCCAGTTACAATTATACCTTCTTCATACTGTTCTTCAAATCGATACTTACCTTTCAATATGGTGCCTTTCCAGTGACCTACCCGTACGCCATTCGCATAGTCACCTTGTTCAATGTCGTTATCTTTGTCCACAAATCTGGCTGTTCCGTTACCATTTATGATTTGAATGTTGTTGAGGGAGTCTGAATAGTAGATCAAGCGACTAACCAATTCGCTATCGGTTATTGAATCTGGGGTTGCTTTATCTTTTAAATATACTCTACTTTCCTTTAGCACTCCATTTCTATAGTATCTTTTGGCAGTATCTACTAGTTTGTTTTGGCTATAATTTAGTGTAGCCTCAACTATTTCATTGTCATAGTATGTTTCTACTATCCCTTCAAACTGTAATCTTCCAGCATCTAGAGACTTCACCCAGCCGTGTCGCTTTAAATTGCTATTAGGATAATATTCGTTTAATTCATAGAGGCCGATGTCATTAGGGGTAATACTTAATATTCTTGTATAGTCGGCTGAATCTTTTAAAGCAGTAAGGCCACCGTTTTTCTTCATATAGGTTACAATTGTTTCCTGTGCTTTTAGCGGTTTTATGCAAAATAAAAAAAGGAATACGACCACATATTTACTAATAAAGAAAAGGGATTGTTTCATATGTATATAATTTGATTTTCAGTTGTCATATGGAATATCCAAATCATTTTCATCCGTGTTTGTGTAGCCATTGCTACATGGATATTTCATAATGTTCTAATTGTTGCTGTTTTTTGATAATACAAACATATTCAAATTTTATTGATGTACAATATAAAAACTAAATACAAGAGGTTAAATTCAATGATCTCATTTTTAGTGTTTTCCGTTATTTTCTTCTTATCTTAGGTCAATATCAATTATGACTTAAACTGCTATGTCACAGAAGGAACGCTCCCTATTGTGGAAACAGGTGCTGTCTGCTAGGCCCGACCCCCGAGATATACGGAATACCATGCATCTCTCGGTATTCTCCCAAGGGGGGATGTCGAGTCCTGCAGAGGGAATGCATATGATTGAATCCCAGATGGAGGATATTACCATTTTAGAGATTAAGGGAAAAGCTCCACACCTACAGGCCGTAGCGTTGCCCTTGAGAAGTAATGAAATATTATGGCTCTGTATACAGCTGCATGGTAAGACGGTGTTCCCTAATGGAGTAAGCAGTTACGCTGATAAGGTACTTTCCTTTATAACAAATCCCAGTAGCTATTCACTGACATTAGCAGAAGACAGGCAATGGGTATTATTCTTTGGGCTCTCCGGCACTTCGAGGTTGCAGCTGCTGGCAGAACTACCATCCTTGCGGCAAGCCTACGAAAAGCAACAGAAAAACATATTACAAGCGGTATCTATTTCCTATCTCGAACGGCAGATCATTGAGGGGCTTTGTAAGAAGGCATTGGGGCCATTCAATGCGCTGTACCAAACTGGTGTGGCGATAGGCAAGCTATTTGACAACTATACATTTCAATTGACGAAGGCTCGGGCCTTGTCTACAGAGGAGCTCCTGATTCAGACCTATCATCGTGCACTCGCTTATGTCCAAGAACATTATCTATCCGAGGGACTGACACGGGATAAGATTGCAGAGGAATTAGGGGTGTCGCCACGCAATCTGACACGGGCATTTGAAGGACGTGACAAGGGGCTGAAGGCGACCATACTGATCGCAAGATTGTACAAAGGTAGAGAACTATTACAGACGCAGCATGCGCTATCCATTGAAGAGATCTCAAGGATGTTGCACTTTTGGGATTCCAAGCACTTTGCTGTGCAGTACAAGAAGTGTTTCCACCGTTCGCCGAGGGAGGATCGTAAAGAAGGAATGCCTCTGATAAAGAAGCTCATTGATAAGAAGAGATAGCGCTTTGGGAAGACACGCTAGGGGATAGCTGCTGTGCGCTAGCGTGGCGCCTGTTTTCGCTAGTTCGTAACAGCCAGGCGTTAACGCCTTAGCACCGGGAGCTAGCGTGTATACGCTATGCGCTAGGGAGCGGAATCGGAGTGCTAGCGTTTGTACAAGAAACGCTGACGCCTAAGCCCGAGGAGCTATCGTACAAGGTGTAAGCGTTAGCGTCTATAGTCTGTGCGTAGGCGCGTAGGCTCTGCACGCTAGTGATTGTATCGCAAGCGCTAGCGTGTCGTTTCAGAATGCTAGTGTATAGACTCGGGGCGCTAGCGTTTCACCTCTGCACGCTAGCGTGTGGAGGCTAGGATGTAGCTCGAAATAATTCCGTTGATCGAGGGATGAATGATGTAAAAAGTGGGTTTAAAATGATTTCAAGGTATGTTTTTTAGTAATAAAGCATGAAAAATGGAGTAAAAAAGGTTTAAAAAAGGGCAAAAAGATTTTATTGTCCCCCTCAAACTTGGCCCAAAAACAAACCTTTTAGGCTGTTTTAGGGCACATCTTTGTAATGAGTTTATTAATTATTATTTATTTAAAATTTAACAAAATGATTAAACCAAATTACAGAAGCAAAGATGCAACAGAGTTGTTGAACTATGCAGAACACATCTTGAAGAAGATGACAGAGAATGCCACGATGTTTGTTGAACCGGCTCCAGCCCTAACCGTATTGGACACGGCTCTTACAGCTTATCGTGCAGCCTATGCTGAGGCTACGCATCGCGACATGAGGGCGGTGGTTCTGAAAGGGCAAAAGGGGAAGGACTTGCAGCAGGTCATCTATAGGCTATCCCACTATGTGGATGCCCAAGCCCTAGGTGATCCGAGCATTATTTTGGCTGCTGGGTATAGACCGTCAAAATCAACGCAGAACAGGGTAGGGCGTACACCTAAGGCGACGGGACTGATTGTCAAAAACCTGGAAGTGGGTAGTGGTATCTTGCGGATAAGGGTGCTTCCGTGGAAGCAAGCGAGACTGTATCAGTACGAACATCGTAAGAAAGGTACAGAAGAGTGGTCAAGTATGCTGCATAGCAACTCCGTCTTGGAGCTTAGCGGGCTTGATCGCTTGCAGGAATATGAGTTTAGAGCCTCGTATCTCGGCAGGGATACAACGACCAATTTTAGTGACATCGTGACGGCATTGGTCGTTTAAAGTAAAAAATCAGGGACAGGTATATTACAAAAAAGTGATGTACCTGTCCCTTTAATCAATAAGGATATGATGAAAGAAATTAGCACAGAACACGCACTCAGAAGGATCATCTTACTGGTGGATGAAGACAAGATCGCTCCTGAATTTGAAAAAAGAGCGATCGAAATATATTATGAAATGCATGATCGCATGTTGCAGTGGGAAGAGAGGTTACGTGTCGCTAGGGAGAAGATCCCAAGTCTAGGTTTTCAGCTCGAACGTATCGAAGAGGTGTATGAGGATGCTAGAGAAAAACTGGAGCATTTGTTGGTGATGATTCCGGAGAATCCAGAGCGTCCACGGATTAAGATGCAACTTAAGGAGTTTACGCAGGATCTAGATAGGTTACTGTGCGAGTACGTCCCGGAGCTGATTGATCAAGCAGGAGATTTTTACGATTATGAGAACTATACTCTTGAAGAAGATACTTGGATGACCGAGGTCGCTTTTAAAGCGTTTGGTGCTGTTTTTGATGATTATAAGAACTGTGCTGTCGATATGGTATCCTTTGATCGGGATCTGGATGATTTCAAAGGTGTACTAGGTCACATCAGAAAGCGGGAAGGTAAGTACTATGACATGATGTACGAATACATCGATACCTATACAGACCTAAATGAAAAAATCGACAGTCTATATGATCGGGTAGACGAATTTGATGATACGTTGTTAGAGTTTATAAGAACGGTTACGCCTAAAGGAGCAGAATAGCACGTTGCTGTATCATGGTCTGATATCAAGCTTAGAAAGCTAAGATCTATCCTAGATTTCTAAGCCTTTATTTTGTCGGTAGGCCATAGCAAGAATAATTAGCTAAGGTTTAACTGAATTGGCACATTGTAAGCGACCCGAACCGGAATGCCTCGCCTGTAACCTGGAGTAAAGTCTTTTGCTTTCTTTAGCACTTCGATGGCTCGCTGTCCCGTACCGTACCCCAAATCATTGATAATTTTGTAACTGGAGGTTTTTCCTGTTTTTTCAACGACAAAGCTGATGAGTATTTGTCCGGATACATTGGCTTTAATAGCTTCAGTCGGGTATCTATAGTTGTTGCCTATAAACATTCTGAGTTGTTGGATACCTCCCGGATATTCTGGTTCAACTTCTTTTTGGGTGTACTCGTGACGCTGCCCGATACTGTCTGTTGTTACCCCTTTTTCTAATGTTCCATTTTTGTACCATTCCTCAAACTGAGATTTTCCGCTGTGAAGAAAGCCAGTCCAATGTCCCTCACGCAGACCGTTTACGTATTTTCCTTTTTCACTTTCGGTCTCATCAAGTATTATCGTAGCAATGCCATTGCCGTTGCTGACCTGAACATGCCCCAACGAGTCTGCATAATAGAGGAGCCTGGTCGATAGATCCGTAGGTGAAAGGTCAGCAGGGGAAGTGGTAGGTTTTAAATACACGATGATCTCTTTTATCTCCCCGTTTCTATAATATCTTTTTACGGTATCCATGAGTTTATCGTTATTATATTGATAGGTGGCTTTTAGCGCTTTATTATCATAATAGTCTTTTACAAGTCCCTCAAAACGCAGTCGTTTAGGGTCAGGAGCCTTAACCCAGGCATGACGCTTTAAGTTGCCATTAGGATAGTATTCGTTAAGTTGGTACAAACCGATAGCATTAGGTTGGATATGCAATATGCTGGTGTATGCCGCGGAGTCTTTGAGGGAAGTGAAACCGCCATCTTTTTTTATATAAGTGACAATGGTTTCCTGGGCGTGCAACAGGTTGGTTAAGCTTATGAATAATAGAACTAGGAGAGATTTATTGATATAGAAAAGTGTATGTTTCATTCTTTCTGCTTGCTTACCGATTTTTAGATGCTATATATACAAACATAAGTAAAATAAAAAATATCAAACTTTGACTAAATAGTATGATTAGAGGGCTAATTGCGTTTCTCTGACACAGGTTGTAGTTTAAATATGTACTTTTGTGCATATTTTTTAGTTATGAGCGATAAGGCAAGAAAAATTTTTCTAGGAATCTGTATCATTGTTCCATTTGTGGTCTACTGTGCGATTTATTATTCATCGATGATCAAAAATGCTCCTTACCGGTTTTCGGATTTTGAATCCATTGAGATTACGTATGGTACGCCCGGAGAGATGTTGAATACATACAATTCTAAGACAAAGATCTATCACTATCTGACAAAGGACAATGAGGTGTTGACAGATACATTGAAAATGCGGGACAACGACTTGTTGTACTTACACCGCAAAGCGATGGAGTTGGGATTTTGGAACGTCGATGATGACATGACTACACCACGGAAAGATTCTACCGAAGGAAAGCAAGTGCCGCGTTATATATTGAAGTTTACCTACAAAGAGAAGTCTAAAGAGGTAACACTGGATGCGGATTATGCAGGTACACAAAAAATGAAAGATGCCGCCAAATCGACTATTGATGCAGTATTAACAATGATAGCTGAGGTTAAGGCGAGATAAATAAAAATATTTTTAAGTTATTAAAGGCAAGGTAGTTATATCTTGCCTTTTTTAGTTAATAATGGTTAAAAGCTTTTTTATGAAAATTAATTTGAATATTATTGCGTCCATAAACTTTAAAACATAAAAATATGAGAAGAACTCTACTAACTATTGCCGTGACAGCCGGCTTAACATCAATGCTTCAGGCTCAGGAATTTGGGCTAAAGAAAGGTGATATACTGCTGGAAGGACAGATCAATATCCACAGTAGTAAAGATAAAAATACCGATTTGAAAAATAGTCATTTCGGGTTTTCGCCTAAGGTTGGCTATTTTTTAAGTGATAAATTTGCAGTTGGAGTTGATTTAGGATTTTTAAGAATCAATACGGAAGAGCCAGGAGTAAATAATAATGTATTTAAGAGTAAATACAATGAATATAAGCTAGGTGCTTTTGGAAGATATTATTTCCTGAATATAGGGGAACGTTTTAAGACCTACTCGGAGTTGAATGTAGCCTACCTTAACGGAAAGACTACGATGGCAGCTGGCTATGATGATGTCAAATCAAATCATTTCGCTGCGAAAGCTGGGATAGGTGCCAATTTCTTTTTAACAAAGAATGTAGCGCTTGGATATTCTTTTGGTGACGTTATAGGATTTAATACGACCAAAATTAGAAAGGATGGTGCCATGTCTAGGAATAATTTTTACATGAACGTGAACTCATTTAATAACTTTTTTGAAACTGGGCAGTTTTCACTGACATTTAAGCTATAAAAAACAAAAGGCTCTTCGATTTAAGAAGAGCCTCTTGTTATGTTAGTGACCTGTATTCTCCAGGTCCTTTGGATCGTGTTTATGTTTGAATAGGATGGAAAAAGCGATTACGATGACCAAGGTGTATATCGCAAAAGCCAGCCATATATGGTGCCAGTCTTTTAAATAAATAGCGGAGTCGAATGTACCATTCGTGATTTGTACTCCTTTTCCCGCTATAAAGTCCAATAGTTTTGGGTTATCAGCACTGGTTTCAAGACGTGTCGCAAGGCCATCTAAGGTGTCAAAGGGCTTCGTGTAGTATTTGTCAATCATCCAGCCGGATACCTGAGAACCTAAGATCGCACCTATCCCGTTGGTCATCATCATAAAAAGTCCCTGTGCCGAAGAACGGATTTTTGAATCGGTCGAGGTTTCAACAAACAGTGATCCTGATATGTTGAAAAAGTCGAAAGCCATTCCGTATACGATACAGGATAGGATGATCATCCATAGTCCAGAAGATGGATCGCCGTAGGCGAAAAGACCAAAACGTAGCACCCAAGCGACCATTGCAAAGAGCATGACATTACGGATACCAAAGCGTTTTAGGAAAAAAGGAATTGCCAGGATGAATAGTGTCTCCGATATCTGTGATATGGACATGATTATGGTGGAGCGCTCTACCACTAGTGAGTCTGCGTATTTAGGGTAAAAAGCAAACTCGCTAAGGAATACATCTCCATAGGCGTTGGTCAGTTGCAAAGCAGCTCCCAAGAACATGGAGAATATAAAGAAAAGAGCCATCTTGTAGTTTCCGAACAACTTGAAGGCCTCTAATCCCAAGAGTTCTGATAGCTTAGCGTTCTCTTTTGTAAGGTGCTGCGGTGGGCATTTCGGAATCATGAAGATGGCGTAAATTCCTAGGAATATAGAGCCTCCGGCAGCGATGTAAAACTGATACTCCGTCGCTTTATTGCCCGTAAGATTGGTGAGCCACATTGCCGCGATGAATCCTACGGTTCCCCATACCCGGATCAAAGGAAAAGCTTTGATAAGATCATAGTTCCCCTTGGTCAAGGAGCTGTAGGCAATTGAATTGGACAGTGCGAGGGTCGGCATGTAGCAGCACATCGCCAATAGCATTACGGTAAAGAAGCTATCTGGATTTGTCGTCTGGGCGAGGTAAATCAAACAGACAGCGTAAAGTAAATGGAGGCCAATATAGAGGCGCTCTGCATTGACCCATCTGTCAGCAATGATTCCCATCAATGTCGGCATGAACAGAGAAGCAATCCCCATGGTTGAAAAGATGGCACCAAACTGTGTGCCGTCCCATTGTTTGGTACCAAACCAATAATTGGCTATGGTAATCAACCATGCTCCCCACACGAAAAATTGCAGGAAGTTCATGACAGTCAGTCTTAATTTTATAGACATATAGGTGTGTTATGATTTTCTTCGTTCGATCTCATCGCGTATGCGGGCTGCCGCCTCGTATTGTTCGTTGGCGATGGCTTTTTGCAAGGTGTTCTCCAGCTGTTCATCGCTGAGAGATGCATAGGGAGACACTGCTTTTGGAGGTTGTTCATCCTTTTGCTCAGGAATGGTGTTTTCTGTTTCGGCAGTAGACGCCGCCGATATATTCTCTAGAAATGCAAAGTCATTGTTTTCGATTACAATACCTGCGGAAGCCATGATAAAGTCGTATGTGTATATCGGGCAGCCGAAACGTACTGCCAAGGCTACAGCATCGGAAGTCCGTGCGTCGATTTCTACCGATTTTCCTGCGTTCTTACACACGATCTTCGCAAAAAAGATACCGTCGACAAGATTATAAATCAGTACTTCTTCGAATTCAATACTAAAGACATCCGCAAAAGACTTGAATAGATCATGAGTGAGTGGCCTGCTAGGCGTCATCTTCTCAATCTCCACAGCGATGGCCTGCGCTTCAAAGCCTCCGATAATGATGGGAAGGCGTCTATTCCCATTTACTTCACCCAATACCAATGCATAAGCACCAGACTGGGTCTGACTATACGATAAGCCGACAATATCTAACTTTAATTTCTTCATCCTAATACACTCCGTGATATGGATTAGGCGATCCCTTTTCCAATGATACAAACTTAGATAAAATGCGGGAAATTAACAATGGCACCCTAAGTGCGGTGCCATTGCTTGGTTATTTTTTAGTTTCCTTTATGCTTTTTTAAGGCTTCAATGAGTTTGGGGACTACTACAAAAGCATCACCCACGATGCCATAATCCGCTACTTTGAAGAAAGGAGCTTCTGGATCTTTGTTGATTACAACGATCGTCTTGGAGGAAGATACCCCTGCCAAATGTTGAATCGCTCCCGAAATACCAATGGCAATATATAGGTTGGGGCTCACTACGATTCCCGTTTGACCCACGTGTTCGGAATGAGGTCTCCATCCTGCATCAGACACGGGTTTTGAACAGGCTGTCGCCGCACCAAGAACCTTTGCCAGTTCTTCGATCATACCCCAGTTCTCCGGACCTTTTAGGCCTCTACCTGCAGACACCACAATTTCCGCTTCTGGAAGTGATATGGTATCGGTGGCGCGTACAATCTCCTGTACAGTAGTACTGAAATCAGTAGACGGAATATCTGGAGTGTAGGCTTCTACCGTAGCAGAACCGCCCGTTTCTTTGGATGGGAATGCATTTGGATTGATTGTTAATACTTTTACGGCTGATTGAATCGATACCGTTGCGATTGCTTTATTTGAAAAAGCGGAAGTCTGTACTTCAAATGTATCGCCATTGATTTGCGGTAAGGCTGAGGCACCAGAGACGATACCCGCACTAAGCTTGGTCGCCACACGTGGAGCAAGACCTTTACCGCTAAATGTATTCGATAGTACAACTACCGATGCGTTTTCTTTTTGGGCTGCTGTCGCTACAATGGATGCGTAAGCCTGATTCACAAAAGAGCTAAGATTGTCGGTAGAGACGTTAAGTACTCTAGCGGCTCCATAACCTCCTAGTTTCTGTAATTCATCTTCTTTTACAGTCCCTATAGAAATAGCGATAACCTCGGTCTGAAGTTGGTCGGCTATGGCTTTGCCATATGATATGGCTTCAAAAGCCGATTTTTTGAATTGACCTTCTGTATTCTCTATATATACTAATACTGACATAAAAATTCTTGTTTATTTCACGAACTCGTTGCACTTTGTTTAATCCGCTGATTGGCGAGTACTATTTTTAAAAATATATTGACCTAGTGAAAGCAATGACTAGATTACCTTCGCATTGTTGTGCAATAGGTTGACCAACTCGTCTACCTGATCCTCGTTGACTAATGTCACGCTGCCTCGTGCTGGAGGTGTGGCATAGGACTTGACTGTGGTAAGCGGGTCGACAGCAACGGCTGCTATAACTTCTAGTGGTTTACTACGAGCACCCATGATACCGCGCATATTCGGAATTTTTGGTTCTGCAACTCCTTCGGCTGTGCCGATTACTATAGGAAGAGAAGCGGTAAGGACTTCTTTACCACCCTCGATCTCACGCTCGACGCTAGCTTGGCCATTGGTAACCTGTACACCTTTGGCAATAGATACAGAAGGAATATGTAATAACTCGCCTACCATTGCAGCGATCTGTGCGCTATTATAGTCTATGGATTCGCGACCAGTTAGGATCAAATCAAAATTATTATTCTTGGCATAGGCCGCGATTTGGTTTGCTACAAACCAGGCATCAGATGCAGTTGCGTCGACACGGACTGCATTGTCTGCACCTATTGCTAGGGCCTTGCGGATTGTAGGTTCGGTACTGGCATCGCCTACGGTAATCGTTGTAACTGAACCGCTAGCTGCAGCAGCGAGGTCAACAGCTTTGGAAAGCGCAATCTCGTCATAAGGATTGATGATGTACTGTACGCCAGCGGTGTTGAATGCGGTGTTTTCGTTGGTGAATGTTATTTTCGATGTAGTGTCCGGGACATTACTTATACATACTAATATCTTCATATACTAATCTTTTGGTTTTTACATAAATAAATTTATTTGCATGCTATATCATAGATGTGCATGCTATAAGAACGGATTTTGAGTGATGGTTTGCTTTGTCGCAAATCATACTACAGTAAATCTACTGATTAACACTTAAGTTTACTTATCAAATATAGTCAATTTTATGTAAAATCCTATGCGGGCATAATATTAATTATAGATGTGACCTGCATTGGTAAACTGTGTATCTGTTGTACTTCATAATATAAAAAAGTAGAATTTTGTTTTTTGATGACCTTTGGTTTTCTTTGTAGATTATCACTAAATTTTAATACCAATGGATAGGATTGAGCAGCTTAAAGATTTTATAAAAGAAACACCACAGGATCCTTTCCTGCACTATGCGCTCACGATGGAATATGTGAAACTTGGTGATATTCAGAAGAGTAGAGAAGGGTTTGAAAATATGGTTTCGACATACCCTGACTATGTGGGGACATATTATCATTATGCAAAGTTTCTGGAGAAGCAAAGTGAGAAAGAATCTGCCGAAAAAATATATGAAGAGGGGATATTAGTTGCAAGTCGCATGCGGAATAGACACGCGATGGGCGAACTGCAGTCTGCATTGAATCTCCTTCGTGGAATCGACGAAGACGACGATTATTAATTTCTGTTTCCTGCGCTGGAAATTTCCTGTTGTAAAAGATATAACGATTTAAATTTTAGATTAAAAGTGACTTCTCCGACCTATGGGGCGGGATAACGTTCCAGTCGACGGTTATTGTCTATCTGCTTTGGTCCGAAAAAGTTTTTTTGGTACTGTTTTTGAAAGCTTTGGACAAAGGAGTACAAATGCGGTTTTTCAACTATATATCAATAGCTTTAATAGTAACTGCTCTTTTTGTTGGTTGTATAAACAACAAAAAGAGAACTACAGCAAAAGACAAGCTGGAGAACATAGAGTTATTGGCCGCAAATATTGTGGGGATATACGGAGGGGCTCTTCCCTGTGTAGACTGTGATGCAATAAGTACACTACTGGAGCTGAATCGCGATCATTCCTATACGCTGGTCTATACCTACGATGGTAAATCAAATGATCAATTTGTGAAAGAAGGTAAGTGGGAGATAGATAAAAACAGGTTGATTCTGGATGGTGTAGATTATAAATATAAAATAGAAGGCGAATTGCTGGTGCAGCTGGATCTCTCGGGTAATGAGATAACAGGAGAGCTGGCTGAGAGTTATCAATTGGCTAAGAAGAAATAAAAAAAAGGAATCTATTTTAGATTCCTTTTTTTATTATCCATGTTCACAGATTTCTTTCAATTTACCGACTACATAGTCTATTTCTGCCTTGGTATTCCATTTGCTAAAAGAAAAACGTACAGAAGGACGTTGGCTATCGGCTTTTATTCCCGTAAGGACATGCGAACCTATATCTGAGCCGGAGCTGCAAGCGCTACCGCCTGACGCTGATATCCCCATGATATCGAGGTTAAATAATAGGACGTCTGCCATCTCTGTGCACGGTAGAGATACATTCAAGACAGTATACAGGGATTGTTTGGGATCTATACAGCCATTGAACCGAATGTCGGGAATAGCTTTCGTTAATTCGTCTATCATATAGCTTTTTAACTCCTGTATATAGGCATGGTGCTCTTCCATATTGCTGTAGGCAATTTCCAGTGCTTTAGCAATACCTGCAATACCATATATATTCTCGGTACCACCACGCATATTGCGTTCCTGTGCACCACCGTAGATTAATGGTTTTATTTTATTCTTACCATTGATGTATAAAAAGCCTACTCCTTTGGGGCCGTGGAATTTGTGGCCAGCTCCTGTAATAAAGTCAATTTTGAGCTCAGACAGGTTGTGGGGGTAATGTCCCATCGTCTGTACAGTGTCTGAGTGCAACAGTGCATCATAACGTTGGCATAGCTCCGATACCTTGTGTAAGTCGGTTAGATTGCCAATTTCATTGTTGGCCTGCATGATCGACACGAAGCTGCGCGGATTTTTTTGTAATAATTCCTCAAGATGCTGTAGGTCGATGTGCCCTTCATCATCTACACGTAAAAAATCCAGGTGTACTTTACCTGTTTTTTCCAACTCTTCCAGCGTATGGAGCACCGCATGATGCTCTATAGGAGACGTGATGGCATGTGTGATTCCAAGATCTTCGATAGATCGGACAATAGCCATGTTGTCTGCCTCAGTTCCTCCTGATGTGAAGAAAATCTCTGAAGGAGAAGCATGTAGTAAATTTGCAATAGTTTTGCGAGCCTTTTCTACAATAGTCTTTACCTGACGACCGTGCGTGTGTATAGAAGAAGGGTTTCCAAAGTCATTTTGCATGGTTGCTATCATAACCTCAATGACCTCAGGGTCAATGGCAGTCGTAGCCGCGTTGTCTAGATATACTTGCATGTAGTAAAGTTAATTATTGTGCGTGTATTTCTTCGATTCTTTTTTTCGATTAGCCGACGGAATACATAAAACTAACAGACTCATGACACAACCTAATAATCCAACATAAGCGATGAGGTCGCCGTATTTGGTATAAAAGGTCAGCTCTTCGTTCAAGTTGATTTCTTGTGTGAGTGCAGCAGGAACCCACCATTGGGAGTGCTGTACAATGTCTCCGCGTTGATTGATGAATCCTGATATTCCGGTATTGGCAGAACGAGCGACCCAACGTCTATTCTCAATAGCCCTTAGCTTGGCATAGGCGAGGTGCTGGTCTTTGCCAGAAGTGTTTTTCCACCAGCCATCATTCGTAACAATGGCGATAAATTGAGCGCCTTTTTTAGTGTATTCGGCAACATATTCGCCCCAGATAGATTCGTAACAAATCACGGGAGCAGCACCTATACCACTTTGGCTGTAAAATACAGAGGGTTCTTTGTCATAGCCATAACCACCGGTAGTACCGCCAAAATGTTCGAAAAGTGGTTTCATAAAGGAAAGTGCTTGACCAAAAGGCATCTGCTCTACACCGGGTACCAATTTGGACTTGTGGTAAAACTGTACTTTGCTAGAGCCATCGATCAATACTGCCGCATTAAAGCTATCCAGGTATTTATTGCCAAAGGGACGCGCAGTCAATGTCTTTTGATCCGAGTATAGGAGGTAGCTCTCTATACCGGACAGAATGTTGCCATTATGGTATTTCTCTAAAAAAGAAACACTTTTTTCGTAGGCAGGGTACTCTCTGAAATCTTCTTCATTGATGCCGTTACGGTCCGAAATAGCGGTCTCGGGCCATAGGAAAAACTCCGTATTGGGTTTGGCAACACTTGCCGAAAGTTCAAATAGTTTGTCTAATTGCTGTTCAGGCGTGATGGAGCCAAATTTCTGATACGGATCTATATTAGGCTGTACAACGACGACTTCTGAAGGATTGATATGTTCTTCGTAGGTGGCGTATTGGAACAGCGAAATCACTATCGGTAATAAGACGATGGCTAGGATGGCGATAAGGAGTTTCTTTTGAGAAAAAGCAGCGACCTTTTCTTTGTATTGCCAATAGTAGAGGAATGCAAAAATATTCGCTAACCAAATCCATAGTGTGCCACCATATACACCAGTGATACTGTACCACTGCACCAGTTGGTGTACATTGGAGAGGCCATTCCCTAGATTCATCCACGGAAAAGCCAAGCCCCAGCTTTGATGCAGGTACTCATAGCCTATCCATAAGGATACAAGCCCTACAAAACTCACAGCGATATGTCGGCGCTTGCGCAACTGATAGTATAATCTAAAGACTAGTGCCATCAATAGGGGGGCAAGTGCAAAGGGAATCAATGCAATGCCTAAAGATACCACTGCTGGAAGAAAGGCATTCATGGCATTAAATACCCAATAGATCGATGCGGTATTCCAGACAAGGCCCGTCAAGAAACTGACTTGAAATATTTTCGTTCCTTTTTTGCTATAGTTGCCGCGAATAATATTTTCGACAGCGACCAATAGGGGGACAAATGCGACCAATAACAGGAGTCCGGTATAAGGAACCGGTGGCCATGCAAGCCAAAGCATAAAGGCACTGAGTAGTGCCAGTAAATAGTTTTGTTTCACGTGCTATACTATAACTGAGAGAGAATTTCGGCTTTTTTACTTTCGTATTCCGCTTGAGAAATCAATTGCTTGTCAAAGAGTCCTTTCAGTTTCTTCAGTTTTAATGTTAACTCATCCTCTTCTACTTCTACCTCGATTTTTGCTGGCGATGGTTCCGTTCTTTCGAATACAGGAGCAGGCTCTGCTTTAATTTCTTCAGGAACAACCACTGGGCGCTCAACGATCGGCTGCGCTGCAGGTGCCGGTGCTTCAAAAGCAGGCGTGATAGGAGCAGGGATCTCCCGCTTAGGCTCCTCGTATAGGTCGCGGATAGGAACTACAGGCTTGACCGCAGGTGCAGGCTCCTCACTTTCAATTTTGACATTCTCCAATGCTTCCTTGATCAACTGATACAGCTTGCGCGCCTGTGTTTTTGGAATATAATCTATGCTCAGGTTCTCTCCTGTAAATGGAATAACGGTGACTTTGGAGCCAAATATTTCTTCTTTAAAAGCGATATCCTTAATGTCTTTCCAAGAGAAAATCTCGAAGTTCGTAGCTAAGCCCAATTTCGTGAATTCACATAGGAAAATACGTTTGTTGCTGATGGCTATACTATCCGGCAGTAAAGTTACAGCAGGTTTTTTTTGTAAAGCGATGTAACTAAGGGCTTCGCCGTGGGTCAGCATATCGACAATTTTGGTGTGTATTTTTTCTACAACTTTAAGGTCTTGTCCGTCTTGTATATACTTATCTAAACTCATTTCTTTATCCAATGATAGTGATCAATATGTAAACTAATCTGTTAGTAAACTTAATTAAAATGCGTTGTATTCACTAATGTGTAATAAAACTTTTATCCTGCCGATCAAACGGTGGGTCCTGTACTATTCTAATCCAGCTACGCAGAACACAAATTCTCCCTTGACCGGGTTATTTTCGAAATAGGTCTTTAGCTCGACCAGTGTGCCGCGTTGTGTCTCCTCGTAGAGCTTACTGAGTTCACGGGATATAGACGCTTGTCTTTCCTCACCAAAATAGGAGATAAACTCTTCGATGGTTTTGAGTAGGCGGTGTGGTGATTCATAAAAAATCATCGTTCTTTTTTCCTCAGCAAGTTGTTTCATGCGTGTCTGTCTGCCTTTTTTGACGGGAAGAAAACCTTCAAAGCAGAACTTGTCATTAGGGAGTCCCGAATTGACCAGTGCAGGTACAAATGCGGTTGCCCCAGGTAGGCATTGTACAGTGATACCTTCTTTGATGGCTTCACGGACCAGTAAAAAACCCGGATCAGAGATGGCAGGAGTTCCTGCATCTGAAATCAATGCAATCTGTTGTCCCTCTTTTAAAAAGCGAATAATCTCGGCAACAGCTTTGTGCTCATTGTGTTGATGATGGGCAAAGACTTTTTTGTCTATGCCAAAGTGTTTTAATAAAGGAGCACTCGTGCGTGTATCTTCCGCAAGAATAAGGTCAGACTCTTTTAGAATGCGTATTGCTCTAAAGGTCATATCCTCTAAGTTGCCGATCGGGGTAGGGACTAAGTATAGCATAGTCAAAGGTAAAGATTTTAAGGAAAAGGCTCAAAAAGTAATTTTTTGACGGAGAGACTTCTTATCTTTGCGACATAAAACTCAAAATATATGTTGCAGTTAAATTATATCCGCGAAAACAGGGATACGGTCATCGAAAGATTGGCTGTGAAAAACTTTAAAGATGTAGCTTTGGTTGATGAGATCATTAGCTTGGATGAACAACGCCGTCAGATTCAAAGTGAATCCGATGCGATTGCTGCAGAAGCAAATTCCTCCGCTAAGCAAATTGGTGATTTGATGCGTCAGGGAAAGAAAGAAGAAGCTGAATCCATTAAAGCAAAATCCTCGGGGTATAAAGAGCAAATCAAAGAGTTTACTGAACGCTTGTCCCAAGTGGAGCAGGAGCTTAACAATAAGATCGTACAGCTGCCTAATCTTCCGCACAGCTCGGTGCCGGTGGGGATAACTCCTGAAGAGAATGAAGTGGTGCTGACGCATGGTGATATTCCTGATTTGGGAGAGACTAAGCTACCACACTGGGAGTTGTTGACTAAGTATGATATCGTAGACCTAGAGCTTGGTGTAAAAGTGACAGGTGCTGGTTTTCCAGTGTATAAAGGTAAGGGAGCCCGTTTGCAACGCGCTTTGATCAATTACTTTTTGGATCAGGCAGGTGCAGCAGGGTATACGGAGGTAGAAGTGCCAATTTTAGTAAATGAAGCTTCTGCTTTCGCAACAGGACAATTACCGGATAAAGAGGGGCAGATGTACCATGTGACAAACGATGACTTTTATTTGATTCCTACGGCAGAGGTACCGGTAACGAATCTGTACCGCGATGTAATCGTAAAAGAAGAGCAGTTTCCAATCAGACATTGTGCATATACGCCGTGTTTTCGTAGAGAAGCAGGTTCTTACGGAGCGCATGTGCGCGGCTTGAACCGTTTGCACCAGTTTGATAAAGTTGAAGCCGTTCAGATTGTGCATCCAGAGAAATCATATGAGGTTATTGAGGAGATGAGTAACTACATCCAGGGATTGTTGCAGAAATTAGAATTGCCTTACCGCGTGCTTCGTCTTTGCGGTGGGGATATGAGCTTTACTGCGGCACTTACCTATGATATGGAGGTTTACAGTGCGGCGCAAGAGCGTTGGTTAGAAGTGTCTTCTGTTTCTAACTTTGAAACTTATCAGTCCAACCGATTGAAAGTACGTTTTAAAAATGAAGACGGTAAAATGCAACTGGCGCATACGTTGAATGGTTCAGCATTGGCACTTCCGCGTATCGTAGCATCTATTTTAGAAAATAATCAAACGGATAAGGGGATTAAAATTCCTGCAGTCTTAGTGCCTTACACCGGATTTGAATATATAGATTAAAAGCATTCATAAAAAAAGCGAGCCTAGGCTCGCTTTTTTTATGAATGCTTTTCTTTATCTTTCCATTGCTGTGCGAATGATTTTTTAGGAAAATCGGGTAACGCACGTTTGTCGCCCCAAGCTTTCTTGAAAAAATTACGCATGAAGAAGTTTTTGAATTTCCCTCCAAAAAAATCAAGCAGGCGACGCTTCTGAATCATATAGGCAAAGCCTTTCCACATACGTTTTTCGTTTGCAGTAGTGAGGTTTTCTTGGACGGCATCTCTTCTGTTGTGCAAGAGCATATTGTGTATGTCGATACCTACAGGGCATACTTCCGTACACTTGCCGCATAGACTGGAGGCATAAGAAAGGTGTTTGAATTCTTTCATGCCATTCAGGTGTGGTGATATTAATGAGCCAATAGGGCCTTGGTAGGTCGTTTCGTAACTATGACCTCCTATATTTTGATATACAGGACAGACATTCAGACAGGAGCCACAGCGTATACAGTATAGTCCTTGGCGTTGTTCTTTCTTTTCTAAAAGGTCAGTACGGCCATTGTCCAGGAGAATAACATACATCTCATCGGGACCATCTGTGTCGGTATCCATTCTTGGACCGCTCAATATGCTGTTGTATACAGTCAGATTTTGACCTGTTCCATGTGAAGCAAGTAAAGGCCAGAATAAATCGAGATCCGAAATGCTGGGTATGACCTTCTCTATGCCAACAACGGCAATATGTATCTTCGGAAATGTCGTCGTAAGACGGGCATTACCCTCATTCTCCGTGATAGCAATACTACCTGTATCAGAAATCAGGAAATTGGCTCCCGTAATTCCGATGTCGGCGCTCGTATAGTGCGACCGTAGTAGTTCACGGGCTTTCATGGTCAGCTGCTCGGCGGTAGCATCTAGAGGGGTGTCAAATTTTTCGTGAAATAACTTCGCGATATCCGCTAAGCTTAGGTGCATGGCAGGAGTCACAAAGTGATACGGCTTTTGATCGAGCAACTGGATGATGTATTCACCCAGGTCGCTTTCAATAGTCTCTACGCCTCTTTCCTGGAGGAAGTGATTGAGCTCAATCTCTTCGGTGGCCATGGATTTGGATTTTATTACGGATTTAGCTTTGTGCTTCTCCATGATTTTCCAGATTTCCTGACGCGCTTCCTCTGCATCGTTGGCCCAGATGACCTTGCCTCCGTTGTGCGTAAAATTGGCCTCGAAATCCAAGAGGTACTTGTCCAGGTTCTCCATTACGCGCCATTTTATCAGATTTGCTTTAGTTCTGGAATTATTTAAATCCATAAACTTACTTTTTCCTTTTTCAAAAGCCACCTCGTATTTGTCAATGTTGTTATTGATAATTTCGCGGTGACGAAGGTCAAAGGATTTTGTCGTGCTGTCTTTTAAAAATTTCTCTGCAACGTTTTGAGCCATGTGGTAAAACTACTCTTTTTTTTCTGAAAGTGTATATTTTAATTGACACGATAATGCTCTTTCGTGCCTGTTTTTATAGGTATTAACAAAAACTCCCGCTGTATTGCAGCGGGAGTTTTTGTTATGCTTTAATATTTAAGGCAAGACTCAATTCCTCGAGTTGTGCCTGATCTATTTGGGCTGGAGCATCAATCATGACATCTCGGCCCGAATTGTTTTTAGGGAACGCTATAAAGTCACGTATTGTTTCTTGTCCACCCAATATAGCGGTAAGACGATCCAAACCGAAAGCTAAACCGCCATGTGGAGGAGCTCCGTATTGAAATGCTGTCATCAAGAAGCCAAATTGCTCCTGTGCCTGCTCGGGTGTAAAACCAAGATGTTTGAACATCAGGGCCTGCGTTTCTTTGTCGTGGATACGGATAGATCCGCCGCCGATTTCGTTACCATTCAGTACCAAGTCGTACGCATTGGCTCTAACTTTACCTGGATCGGTATCGAGTAGGTGCATGTCCTCTTTCTTAGGAGAGGTGAATGGGTGGTGCATCGCGTGGAAGCGGCCACTATCTTCGTCCCATTCCAATAAAGGGAAGTCGACTACCCATAGTGGAGCAAACTCATCGGGTTTACGTAGGCCCATACGGTTACCCAGTTCCATGCGCAATGCGCTCAGTTGTGCACGTGTTTTATTGGCAGGTCCGGACAATACCAGAATAAGGTCTCCGGTATTAGCGCCGGTAGCTTCGGCCCATTTTTTCAGATCCTCTTGGTCATAAAATTTATCTACTGAAGATTTGTACGAGCCATCCGCTTCGCACTTGACATAAACCATGCCCAGCGCACCTACTTGAGGACGTTTTACCCAGTCGATTAGACCATCGATTTCTTTGCGTGTGTAGCTAGCAGCTCCAGGTACCGCGATACCGACAACAAGTTCTGCGTTATTAAATACCGCAAACTCTTTATGCTGTGCTACGGCATTCAATTCGCCAAACTCCATTCCGAAACGGATATCCGGTTTGTCATTGCCATATTTGCGCATCGCCTCGTCGAAAGTCATACGTGGGAATGCATCGATATCAATATTGTGAATTGATTTTAATAAATGTCTAGTCAGTCCTTCAAATACGTTTAAGATATCTTCTTGTTCAATGAAAGACATTTCGCAGTCGATCTGCGTGAATTCCGGTTGACGGTCTGCACGAAGGTCTTCGTCCCTAAAGCATTTTACAATCTGGAAATATTTGTCCATACCACCGACCATCAATAGCTGTTTGAAGGTCTGCGGCGATTGTGGTAGAGCGTAGAATTGTCCAGGGTTCATACGTGAAGGCACCACAAAGTCACGTGCACCTTCAGGTGTAGACTTAATAAGGTATGGTGTCTCTATCTCGCAGAAGTCAAGGTTGGAAAGGTAGTTTCTGACCGATTGGGTTACCTTATGTCTGAATAATAGACTATTCTTGACCGGATTGCGGCGGATATCAAGATAACGGTACTTCATACGGATATCTTCACCACCGTCAGTTTCATCTTCAATAGTGAAAGGAGGGAGCTGTGCTTCGTTCAAAATTGTAAGTTCAGTGACTAGCACTTCAATTTCTCCAGTAGCAAGATTCGCATTTTTGGACTCGCGCTCGATGACCGTTCCTTTTACTTGAATAACATATTCGCGGCTTAACGACTTTGCCAACTTCATTACTTCAGTGGAGGTGCGTACTTCATCAAAAATAAGCTGTGTGATTCCATATCTGTCCCGAAGGTCTACCCAGATCATAAAACCTTTATCCCGGCTCTTTTGAACCCAACCCGAAAGCGTAATTTCTTTGTTGACATCAGCTACACGTAGCTCGCCACAATTATGACTTCTATACATTATATAAGGTAAAAACTTAAAAACTAAAATTATGCCAAGGGTAGCATCTCGCATTACCGATGGCTAATGTGCAAAATTATTGGATTTGCAGGAGAATAACGAATGATGGGCAATTAATAATTTCAAGTTTTGGAGCCTACCACTTTGCCCCACAATTTTTGAAAAAATGTCTTTTTCTTGAGATTTTTAAGGATTGGTGTTACTTGTTGTGCTACTGCTGCTTAGAAAATATTGATTTTTGGATTTTATTGATAATCAGTAATTAGGTGCCTTTTTTAGCGCTCAGCGTACTTTTTTTAGGTGCTTTGTAGATTAAGTTCTATGTGGAAAACTTTTTTGTGGGGGATTGTGGGGGATTGTGGGGGAAAGTGTATACTTTTACATTTGAAATATAATTTAGCATAATTAGCTCAATGATTCAGCTCATCGGAGAATTCGAATGTAAGTTGGACGCCAAAGGTAGATTGGTGGTTCCCGCTGCGCTCAAACGGCAATTGCCGGATGTGGAGCAGGAGGGGCTTATTGTGAATAGAGGTTTCGATAAGAATCTTGTCATTTATACACGAGAGGAATGGGATAAACAAGCTGCTAAGATTTCAAAGTTGAATACGTTTAATGCGAAGAACAGAGAGTTTGTCCGTCAGTTTATGCGTGGGGCGACTATTTTGTCTTTGGATTCGGCGGGACGTGTGTTATTGCCGAAGGTGCTTTTGGATTACGCGAATATTGAGGGGGATGTAGTGTTGGCTTGTCAGTTTGACAAGGTGGAGGTTTGGCCGAAAGCGGTGTATGATGAGAAGATGGATTTGGGAGATGGAGAGGATTTCTCTGCATTGGCTGAGGAAGTGATGGGTAGTTTAGATTTTGGAGGTTTAGATGGCTAGCGAAGAGATATATCATGTTCCGGTTATGCTCCACGAGTGTATGGAGGGGTTGGCTATTAAGCCAGACGGCGTGTATGTGGATGTGACTTTTGGAGGTGGCGGGCATTCGCGGGAGATATTGAAGCATCTTGGACCAAATGGTCGCTTGATTGCTTTTGATCAGGATCCGGATGCATTGCGTAATAAAATTGATGACGAACGTTTTGTGTTGGTTCATCAAAATTTTAGGTTTTTGAAAAATTCTCTCCGTTTAGAGGGAATCCGGCAAGTGGACGGTATATTGGCGGATTTGGGCGTTTCATCGCATCAATTTGATGATGCGGAACGTGGCTTTTCAATTCGTTTTGATGCTGATTTGGATATGCGGATGGATCAGGTGTCGGATTTGGATGCACGCAAGGTGCTGAATACATATTCGGAGGAAGAGCTGCACCGGATTTTTGGGATGTATGGAGAGGTGCAGAATGCAAAGTCCCTGGCAAAAACAATTGTGACGGCACGCTTGACAAAGTCTATCGAGACTGTTGCTGAGCTTAAAGAGGTTATAAAGAAGATGGTTCCTCGTGGAAAGGAACATAAGTATCATGCGCAGGTTTTTCAAGCTTTGCGTATCGAAGTGAATAAAGAGCTGGAAGCATTGCAGGGGTTTTTGTTGCATACGATTTCGGTGTTGAAGCCTGAAGGTAGATTGGTTGTGATGTCTTATCATTCATTGGAAGATAGACTGGTCAAGAATTTTATGCTTAAAGGTAAGTTTAAGGGCGAGGTGGAGAAGGATTTTTTTGGAAACGAAATCAAGCCGTTTAAGATTGTGACTCGTAAGGCGATTACAGCATCGGATGTGGAGCTTGCTGAAAATAATAGATCGAGAAGCGCGAAGTTGAGGGTTGCTGAAAAGCTGACCTAGAGGAGGGTGGAAATAATGACGTTTGACGGAAGTCGGATGTATAAAATAAATAAGGATGTCTAGAAAAAACACGATACGTAATCAGGAGTTGAGTGAAGATGTTCAAGAGGAAATGTCTGATGCGGTAGAGGAAAAAGTAGAGGAGACGCAGGATTTTATCCGCACAATTTTCTCTCCGGGTAGAATTTCTACCTACTTGGTTACAAAGAATTTGCCCTTTGTTGCTTTCTTGGTTTTATTGACATTAATATATATATCAAATCGGCATCTGGCCGAGCGTACAGTGCGGCAGATTGATCGGTTGGGTAAAGAAGTGAAAGAATTGAGTTGGGATTATAAGTCACTGTCTGCGGAGTTGATGAAGTTGACAACACAGACGGAGATTGCAAAGAGGGCGGATACCTTAGGTTTGAAGGAGCGTACGGAACCGCCTATAAAACTAGAAGTTTTAAAAGAAAAAAGATAGGATAACGCTTAGGTAACATGAATATTAGAAAGTCCATATTGGTAAGAGTGTACCTGGCTTTCGGGCTTATGGTCTTTGGGGCCTTGGCTGTGTTTGCCAAGTTGCTTCACTTGCAATATGTGGATGGGAAAGAATGGAAAGCGATTGCGGACAGTTTGACTATTCAAGAGCGTGTTGTAGAGGCGGCAAGAGGTAATATTTTTTCTAATGATGGTAGTCTTTTGGCTACTTCTGTGCCTGAGTATGAAATCCGGTTTGATGCGATGGCTATTCCAGTCGAGCATAACGATGTATTTAATTTGAAGGTAGACTCCCTGGCTATGAAGCTGTCGGGATTCTTTAAGGATAAGTCATCGCGGCAATATCTGAATCTGCTGAAAGAGTCGCGTAGTAAGAAGCAACGCTACGTGTTAATTAAGCGAGGGGTTTCGCATCAGGATTTAAAGGTCTTAAAGACTTTTCCGCTGATGCGGACTTTTAGGGAGGGTAAAACCCGGTTTTCGAGTAGTATGGTTTCGGTAAGGCAAAATAAACGCATCTTACCGTTTACTAATTTGGCGGCTCGGACTATTGGTTATAAAAGTGATGAATATCGCGTGGGGCTGGAAGGTGCCTACGGCGATTATATCGAAGGAAAGAGTGGAGCGCAGATGATGCAGCGTATTGCCGGAGGGGTATGGGTTCCTTTGAACCGTGAAGTGGAAGTGGCTCCTGTGGATGGGTCGGATATTATTGCAACCATTGATGTCAATATGCAGGATATGGCGCAACGGGCTCTGGGTAAGCAGATGAAAATATCTAACGCGGATGAAGGCTGTGTTATTCTGATGGAGGTGGCTACAGGAGAAGTGCGGGCGATTGCTAATTTCACGAAAGATACGGACGGTGAATACCGGGAGAAGTTTAATTATGCAATAGCACAATCAGCAGATCCGGGATCAACGTTTAAACTGGCTTCTTACTTGGTGGCTTTGGACGACGGTCTTATTGATACGAATACGATGGTCGATGTGGGTAATGGTACGTATAAGGTGCCTTCGCATACGATTCGTGACTCGCATGCGCCAAGGAAATCGATGATGACAGCCAAAGAAGGTTTTGAGGCATCGTCCAATGTGGCAATAACGAAGTTGATCAATCTGAAGTACGGGGATAATCCATCCAAGTTTACTTCAAAGCTGCATAGTTGGGGATTGAACGAGCCTTTAGATTTACAGATTCCTGGAGAAGGAAAGCCGGTGGTAAAGACACCGAAAAATAAAAGCTGGAGTAAGTTGTCCTTGATACAGATGGCTTATGGATACGAGTTGTTGCTTACGCCATTGCAGACGTTGGTGTTATATAATGGTGTTGCTAATGATGGTAAGATGGTGGCGCCTTTGTTTGTGAAAGAGATCAGGCATTTGGGAAATACAGTGGAAAAGTTTGAAGCGCGTGTTATAAATAAGGAGATGGCTTCTAAAAGTGCGATAACGAAAATGCAACGTATGTTAGAAGGTGTGATGACAGAGGGAACGGGTAAGAAACTGACGAGTCCGCTGTATACTTCGGCTGGAAAAACAGGAACGGCACAGATGGCAGATAATGCGCGGGGGTATGGACAGAGAAGGTACCAATCTTCTTTCGCGGGGTATTTCCCAGCTGAAAATCCGAAGTACTCGATGATCGTGGTGATTCGTAATCCACGCAACGGGTATTATGGTGGTTCGGTGGCAGGACCCGTATTTAAAGAGTTGGCAGATATGGTATACGCAAATGATCTGTCCTTGCATGGCTCGTTTGCGAAACGTAATGTGAATGTTGCAGGTGTGAAGACACCGCTTACATTAGGCGGTTCTAAAGAAGCTTCGACAAAAGTGTACGAGGCTTTGGGCTTTACATCTTATAATTGGAATTCGATAGCACAAGGTGCAGTGACAGATACTTCAAAAAAAGGAGTTCCTTTTATTGAGGTCTCGGTGCGTGAAGGGGTAGTGCCAAATGTAGTTGGCATGGGATTGATCGATGCGCTGTATACGATGGAGAATGCAGGATTCAAAAGCCAGGTCGGTGGAAAAGGGAAAGTGATTTCTCAATCGCTGGTGCCAGGCGAAAAATTGAAAATAGGGACTAATGTTGCACTTCAATTGAATTAGATATGATATTAAAAGAATTATTGCATGCGGTGCCTGTTATACAGGTTGAAGGTTCGCTCGAAGTGGAGATTGCTTCGGTGTGCTTTGATTCTCGAGAAGTGAAAGATGGGGCGCTCTTTGTGGCGGTTCGTGGTGTGCATACAGATGGCCACCTCTTCGTAGATAAGGTAGGAGCTTTAGGAGCTGCAGCTATTGTTGTCGAAGAGTTGCCGGCAGATCTATTGGAAGGGGTAACCTACTTGTTGGTCAATGATAGTGCCTATGTATTGGGACTGATTGCTGGAAATTTTTATGGCAATCCATCGAAGGATTTGAAGTTGGTCGGTGTGACAGGTACTAATGGAAAGACAACAGTGGCAACCTTGTTATTTAATCTATTTGATCATTTGGGTTACCAGGTCGGGTTACTGTCTACCGTAGAGAATAGAATCGGTGACCGTATTATTCCGGCTACACATACGACTCCGGATCCGGTAGCGCTGAATCAGTTGCTTCGGGAGATGGTGGAAGAGGGATGTGATTATTGTTTTATGGAGGTGAGCTCGCATGCTGTGGTGCAACAGCGTATAGCAGGTCTGCGGTTTGCCGGTGGGATATTTACAAATATCACGCATGATCACTTGGATTTTCATAAAACGTTTAGCAATTATATAAAAGCGAAGAAATGCTTTTTCGACGAGTTGGACCGCTATGCTTTTGCATTGACCAATATCGATGATAAAAATGGAGCGGTGATGCTGCAAAATACTTTCGGACACCGGAAGACCTATGGCCTGCATAGTATGGCAGACTTTAAAGCTAAGGTTATAGAAAGTCATTTTGATGGTATGTTGCTGCAGATTGATGGGCAAGAAGTTTGGGTCAAATTGGTGGGCGGATTTAATGCTTATAATATTTTGGCCGTATATGGTGCCGCGATTCTGTTAGAGCAAGAGACTTTAAAAGTTCTGACCGCATTGAGTGAAATCACAGGTGCAGAAGGACGGTTTGAGACGGTGCGTTCGGCTAAGGGAATTGTTGGAGTGGTCGATTATGCCCACACACCCGATGCTGTGGAGAATGTACTGGAGACGATTCAGCAATTGCGCACTGGAACACAGCAGATTATTACCGTACTAGGTTGTGGTGGAGATCGCGATCGGACCAAACGCCCTGAAATGGCTAAAGTGGCTTTGAAGTATAGCGATAAGGTTATCATTACTTCAGATAATCCGCGTACGGAGGATCCGCTGGATATTATCAAGGAGATGGAAGCGGGAATACCTGCCGATAAAAAGAAGAATACGTTTAGTATCTCGGACCGGAGAGAAGCTATCCGTGCGGCCTGCCATTTGGCATCGCCAGGGGATATCGTGCTGATCGCCGGAAAAGGACACGAAAAATATCAAGAAATCAATGGCGTGCGTCATCATTTTGATGATCGTGAAGAATTGGAAAATACATTTAACGAACAATAATAAGAGCCGATGTTGTATTACTTATTTAATTGGTTACAAGAGCACTTGCATATTCCTGGAGCGGGGTTGTTTCAGTACATCTCGTTTAGGACGGCAATGGCGGTTATTGTCTCTTTGATTATTACCACCGTCTTTGGTAGCCGTTTGATCCGGTTGTTGCACAAAAAGCAGGTCGGTGAAACTATTCGTGACCTAGGGCTAGAAGGAGAGAAAAAGAAACAAGGTACGCCAACCATGGGGGGATTGATTATCATCGCTGGTATTCTTATCCCGACATTATTGTTTGCCAAGCTGGATAACATCTATGTAATTATCATGATCATTACAACTCTTTGGATGGGAGCTATTGGTTTTCTGGATGATTATATCAAGGTATTTCGCAAGAATAAAGAAGGATTGGCGGGCCGATTCAAGGTTATTGGTCAAGTGGGGTTAGGTACGCTGATCGCTATAACGATGTATTTCCATCCGGATATCGTCGTGCGGGAGCAGGTGACAAACCCGAGTTCATCGCGACCTGTCGAGGTGATCATCAATCCACAGACCGGCGAAAAGACATATGCTGAAAATGTAAAGTCAACGAAGACGAACATTCCGTTTTACAAAAACAATGAGTTCGACTATTCCAAGGTACTGGATGTATTTGGTTTAGAAGGTAAGTGGCCTACTTTTTTTCTATTCCTATTTGTTGTCGTATTTATCGTGACGGCGGTATCGAATGGAGCAAATATAACGGACGGTATAGATGGATTGGCGACGGGGACGTCAGCGATCATAGGGATTACTCTAGCCATACTCGCGTATGTGTCGGGTAATATTATTTTCTCAGATTATTTGAATATCATGTATATCCCGAATTCGGGGGAACTGGTGATTTTCGCGGGAGCATTTATAGGAGCTTGTACTGGATTTTTGTGGTACAATGCTTACCCTGCACAGGTATTTATGGGGGATACGGGATCGTTGATGATCGGAGGTAATATAGCGGCATTCGCTATTCTGATCCGTAAGGAGTTGTTGATTCCTGTCTTGTGTGGTGTGTTCCTGATTGAGTTGGTTTCGGTTATTACACAGGTATCCTATTTTAAGTATACGAAGAAGAAGTTTGGTGAAGGGCGACGCATTTTCTTAATGTCTCCGCTACATCATCATTACCAAAAGAAAGGATATCACGAAGCCAAGATTGTAACCCGATTTGTAATTGTCGGCGTTATCCTGGCGATTTTAACCATAGTAACGTTGAAAGTTAGATAAGATGGCAAATATTGCAAATACATATTATCCACAGCAAGGTCGCTTAGTAATTCTGGGAGCAGGAGAGAGTGGAGTTGGGGCTGCTATCCTGGGTAAGGATAAGGGGTTTGATGTATTCGTATCCGACCTAGGGGTGATAGCGGAATCTTATCAAAAGCAGTTGCAGGATGAAGGAATCGCTTTTGAAAGCGGTCAGCACACAGAAGCGGCTATTTTGAATGCAGATGTGATTGTCAAGAGCCCTGGCATTCCGGAGAAGGCGCCCTTAATAAAAAAACTGAGAGAAGCGGGTATTCCACTTATTTCGGAAATCGAATTTGCAGCACAGTATACCGATGCACGTTTGATCTGTATTACAGGATCGAATGGGAAGTCAACAACGACGATGCTGACTCACTATATGTTGGAGAAGGCAGGTCTGAATGTGGGCTTGGCGGGCAATATCGGAAAAAGTTTCGCCCTACAGGTGGCGCGTGCAGATTTTGATGTGTACGTCTTGGAGATATCGAGTTTTATGCTGGACGATATGTACCACTTTAGAGCCGATGTGGCGGTATTGTTAAATATCACTCCAGATCATTTGGATCGCTACGATTACAAGATGGAAAACTATGTGAACTCGAAGTTCAGAGTGATTCAAAATCAAACGGCTGACGATTTCTTTATCTATTGTAGCGATGATGAAGAGACAATCAAAGCGCTGCCGAGATTTGATATAAAAGCAATGATGCTACCTATGACACAGGAAGATGTGGTGTCGACAGGTGCATATTTAAACGAGAATAAAGAATTAATAATTAACATACCTAATAGAGAGATATTTGCGATGAATATTGAAGAGTTATCATTACAGGGAAGACACAACGTGTACAATAATATGGCGTCAGGTTTGGTCGCTAAAGTACAAGAGTTGCGCAATCAGACGATGAAGGAGAGTATGGGCTCTTATGTCAATATACCGCACCGATTGGAGCATGTGGCATTTATAGGTGGTGTCAATTATATCAATGATTCTAAGGCTACCAACGTGAATTCGGTATGGTATGCGCTGGAAAGTTTTTCGCCAGATATCGTTCTTCTGTTAGGAGGGGTAGATAAAGGGAATGATTACGATATGTTGCGCGATTTAGTAAAACAAAAGGTTAAAGCGATTATCTGTATCGGTAAGGACACTTCACGCATTCATGATGCATTTGAAGATGAGGTAGACGTGATTGTAAACAGTGCTTCTATGGATGACGCTGTACAGATCGCATCGCATCTTGCTAAAAAGGGAGATACTGTATTGTTGTCGCCTGCTTGCGCAAGTTTTGATTGGTTTAAGAATTACGAAGAGCGAGGAGATAAATTTAAAGATGCTGTAATGGCGTTGTAGGTTGGGTAGTGAACAAGATCACTTGATAACAGGATAACTCGATAACAGGTTAAACTTGTTAACAATAATAAAGGGGAATGGAACAGATATTTGCAAAACTAAAAGGAGACAAGTGGATATGGATTATCGTGATAATTCTATCAGGATGGTCTTTGCTTGCTGTTTATAGCTCTGTAGGTACATTGGCTTATAAAGAAGGAAAAGGGACGGAGTTGTATCTGTTTAAGCATTTTTCTATTGTAGCGGTGGGTTTGCTTTTGATGTATCTGTCTCATAAGTTGGATTACAAATGGTACGCGGGTATTTCGAAGATACTGATGGTAATTACAATCCCTTTACTGTTATATACGTTGATTTTCGGTAGTTCAGTGAATGAGGCATCGCGATGGGTTACTATCCCGGTTATTAATCAGACATTCCAGACTTCGGATTTGGCAAAACTGGCTTTGATTACCTTTTTGGCACGTATGTTATCGCGTAAGCAAGAGGAGATTAAGGATGTGAAGAAGTCTTTTGTTCCTATTATGGGAGCGGTTTGTGCAGTCTTTGTTTTGATTGCCTGGGCCAACTTGTCTACAGCGGTGATGCTTTTCGGAACCTGTGTTCTTTTGTTGTTGATTGGCCGTATTTCCTTTAGGCAGATTGCTATGGTTACGGCAGGTGTAGCGGTGTTGGGGATAATAGTAATCTCTGTTGGTCCGAGGCGGGCGACTTATTTCAGCCGTATTGAAGGATTCTTCAAAACGGAGGAAGTGCATGAGACGAACGTTCCTTTTCAGGAGGATAAAAACTATCAGGCGAATAATGCTAAAATCGCAATTGCGACAGGTGGTATGTTTGGACTGGGACCTGGGAATAGTGTGCAGCGTAATGTTTTGCCACATCCTTATTCGGATTTTATATTTGCGATCATAATTGAAGAATATGGTACGATGGGTGGCGTGATTCTGTTGTTCTTGTATTTGGCTTTGATGTACCGTTGTATTCGTATCGTAACGATGAGTCCACGTGCATTCGGGGCATTTTTGGCAGCAGGTTTAGGGTTTAGCCTAACAATACAGGCTCTTGCAAATATGGCGGTGGCCGTAGGATTAGGACCGGTGACAGGAGTTCCGCTTCCATTGGTGAGTATGGGGGGGACATCCATTTTGTTTACATCAGTAGCATTAGGGATTATTCTGTCTGTGAGTAGGAATATTGAAGAATTAAAAGGTAAAGAAGAATTGGATGAGGTGATAAAGCCTAAAAGGGTTGTCGTCGGTTCAATTTGATTTTAAGTTAAGAGGTTAAAGAGTTAAGAGGTATCTCGATACTCACACCTCCATACTAAATACTAATAAAATGGCAAATAAAGTAATTATCAGTGGTGGCGGTACAGGAGGACATATCTTCCCTGCGATAGCAATTGCTAATGCTTTGCGCCGTATTGAACCCGATGTTGAGATTCTGTTTGTCGGAGCTGAGGGAAAGATGGAGATGGAGAAAGTGCCGGCGGCAGGTTATACGATAATCGGTTTGAATATTCAGGGGTTCAACCGTTCGTCTTTGCTGAAAAATCTGTCTTTGCCATTTAAGATGCTGGATAGCTTGTTGAAGGCAAGAAAGATTATCAAGGACTTTAAAGCTGACGTCGCGGTAGGTGTTGGTGGATATGCTTCTGGTCCGTTGTTGATGATGGCAAATATGATGGGGGTGCCTACGTTGATCCAGGAACAAAACTCTTTTGCTGGAAAAACAAACAAGAGCCTAGGCAAGAAAGCTAAGAAAGTCTGTGTTGCCTATGAGGGGATGGAGCAGTTTTTTGCAAAGGAAAAGGTGCTATTGACGGGAAATCCCATTCGCCGTACGTCGGTGGATATTGAAGGTAAAAAAGGAGAGGCTCTGGTTGATTTCGGTCTAGAAGCGGGCAAGAAAACTATTTTGGTGACGGGGGGAAGTCTAGGGGCGGGTACGCTCAATGACTGCGTGAAGAATAATATTGATAAGTTGAATGCAGCAGGTATACAGGTCATCTGGCAATGTGGCGGATACTATGTGGATAAGCTGACAGCAGAGCTTGGGGGGAGACTTCCCAATAGCATTAAAATGTCTGCTTTTTTACAGAAGATGGACTATGCGTATGCTGCCGCGGATCTGATCGTGGCCCGTGCAGGAGCAGGTACAATCTCGGAGCTATGTGTCGTTGGTAAGCCTGTTATTCTGGTACCGTCGCCTAATGTAGCTGAGGACCATCAGACAAAAAATGCGATGGCATTGGTGAATAAGGATGCCGCCGTGATGGTGAAGGATGTGGAGGCGAGAGATGTGCTGGTGGATAAAATATTGGAATTATTAAATGATGCGCCTACAGCGGAGAAGCTGGGGCAGAATATAGAAAAAATGGCCTTGTTGGATGCCGATGAGGTAATTGCAAGAGAGGTGTTGAAATTAATCAAGGGATAGAGGATATGAACATTGATCAGATAAAAAAAGTTTATTTAATCGGTATCGGTGGTATCGGGATGAGTGGTCTGGCGCGTTACTTTCATAAACTCGGCTGTGAGGTGAGTGGATATGATAGAACGGAGACTGAACTAACCATGGCTTTGGCTAAGGAAGGTATCCCTGTGGTATATGAAGATGATGTCACTACGATCGATGAATCCTTTTCAGCACCATCGGAAGAAGCTTTGGTTATCTATACACCAGCGGTTCCTAAGGAGTTGAAGATAAAGAACTATTTTCTGGATAAAGGCTTTGAGCTTTTCAAGCGTTCACAGGTATTAGGGATTATCAGTGCTAGCCGTTTTACTATCGGAGTAGCGGGGACGCATGGTAAGACGACGACCTCAACAATGATTGCTCATATTTTGAAAGACTCCGGTTATGATTGCTCTGCATTCTTAGGAGGGATAAGTTCAAACTATAATACGAATGTGCTTTTTGGAGCAAATAATGTGGTGGTGGTCGAAGCAGATGAGTACGACCGTTCGTTTTTGACGCTACATCCGGATATCGCTATCGTGACATCTGCGGATGCGGATCATTTGGATATCTATGGGGATGAATCGCATTTGATCGAATCATTTGAGATGTATTTGGATAGGGTCGTAGATGGTGGAAAGCGGATTGTCAAAAAAGGCTTGCCTTTTAAAGGAGACATTAGCTATTCGCAGCATATTGAAGCGGATGCTTATGCTAAAAATATACACGTTAAAGACGGTCAGTTTTATTTTGACTACGTGAGTCATGAAGTGACAATCGCAAATATTCTTTTGGGTATAGCCGGGCTTCATAATGTGGAGAATGCGGTAGCAGCGATTACCGTAGCGCGGCTGTTGAAGATAGATGACCAAAAGATAGTAGATGCATTGGCTAATTTTAAAGGGGCCAAGCGTCGCTTTGAATTTATCGTTAGGAATGAGAAGCATATTTACATTGATGACTATGCGCATCATCCCGAAGAGCTAAGGGCTTTTTTGAGCTCTATGCGTAAGCTTTACCCAGAGAAGAAATTGACGGTTGTATTTCAGCCGCATTTATTCAGCCGTACGCGCGATTTTATAGATGGATTTGCAGAGGTATTGGGTATGGCGGATGAGCTGTTGCTTATGGAAGTATATCCTGCACGGGAATTACCTATCGAAGGAGTGACTTCGTCGTGGTTGTTGGGTAAGGTCGACTTGTCGAACAAGCGAGTGGTGAGCCCGCAGGAAGTTTTGGAGATCGCTAGGGATGAGCAACCTGAATTGTTGGTAACGGTAGGGGCAGGAGATATTGATCGATTGGTGAAACCATTGAAAGAATTATTGGAGAGATAGTATGAGAAATATCAGATGGAGCATGGTTTTTTACGTTTTCTTAGGTCTAGTGATCTTTGTAGGCTTAGCTATGCTTATGAGTCTGGTGTCGAAGAAGGATAGCCAACAGCTATGTAAAGAGTTGAAGGTAGTTGTGGAGGGTAAGGAAACATTTATCGACCAGCAGGATATTTCGAAGATGATCGACCAGAAATTCGGGTCGGTTGTCGGAAAAGATTTGGCAGGTATAAAAGTGCAACAGATAGAAGAAGCGATCGAGATGTTGCCCTATGTGTCTAATGCGGAAGTGCATCTAGATATGGATGGGACGATGCAGGTCACGGTACAGCAACGCGAAGTGGTATTGCGCGTGATCAACAAAGCCGGACGTGAGTACTATGTGGACCGCTTGGGTAAAAAAGTTCCTGTGACATTGAAATATGTGCCGCATGTGATGGTAGCCAATGGCAATATCAGTGAAGGGTATAAGCAGCCGCTGGAGATGGTCGAGTCCAAGTTAGTCCAGGATTTGGTACGTATAGCTGGGCATGTTCGAGGTGATAATCTTTGGGAAAACCAAATTGTACAGATTTTTGTCAATGAACAGCGGGATATCGAATTGATTCCACGCGTAGGGCGGGAAGTCTTGGTGATCGGTTCGGCAGATTCTCTAGATTATAAGTTGAGAAGGCTAGAAGTGTATTACAAGAATATTCTGCCTAAGGTAGGCAGTGAGGCCTATGAAAAAGTGAACGTCAAGTATGGCGGTCAGATCATCTGCGAGCGCAGGGGGAACTGGTTTATCGACAGTTTGCAGATGAAAATAAATATGAAAAATTAACAATACAGCATAATATACAGCATAATATACAGCATATGAAACCAAGAATTACAGACATTGAAAGAGAGAATCCAATCATCGTAGGATTGGATATCGGTACAACAAAGATTTGTGTTACTGTAGGGAGACGCAGTGGTTCGAATAAAATTGAGTTGTTGGGCGTTGGTAAAGCCGAATCTGCAGGAGTAAACCGTGGCGTGGTCGCTAATATTCAAAAGACCGTATTCAGTATCAGGGAAGCAGTTTCCTCGGCTGAAGGACAGTCCAATGTGGATATTAAGGTCGTGAATATCGGTATTGCAGGTCAGCACATCAAGAGCATCCAACATCGCGGTATTTTGACCAAAAGCGATGATGATGAAATAGGTAGAATCGATGTAGAACGATTGATTTCGGATATGTATAAATTGGTTCTTCCTCCGGGAGAAGAGATTATCCATGTCTTGCCTCAGGAGTTTACAATCGATAATGAACCTGGTATCAAAGAACCTATCGGAATGGCAGGGCGTCGTATGGAAGCAAATTTCCATATCATCTCTGGACGGGTTACGGATATTAAAAACATCAAGAAGTGCGTTGATAACGCTGATCTTGAAGTTTCGTCCCTGGTGTTGGAGCCTTTAGCATCTTCCGAAGCTGTATTGGATGATGAAGAAAAAATGGCTGGTGTTGTTCTTGTTGATATTGGTGGAGGTACTACCGACGTGGCTATTTTCCACGAGGGAATCATCCGTCATACTGCTGTAATTCCATTAGGAGGTAATATTGTAACTGAAGATATTCGTCAAGGTTGTGCTGTACTTAGAAACCAGGCGGAGCAGTTGAAAGTGAGATACGGATCATCATTGGCGGATGAGAATAAAGAGAATGAGGTAATCTGTGTTCCGGGAATCCGTGGACGTGACTCGAAAGAGATATCGGTCAAAAACTTGGCTTATATCATTCAGGCACGTATGGAAGAAATCATTGAACACGTATACTACGAAATTAAATCTTCCGGATACGAGGATAAGCTGATCGCAGGTATTGTTATTACAGGTGGGGGGGCGCAGTTGAAGCATTTGGTGCAGCTGGTCGAGTATATCACGGGAATAGATTGCCGTATCGGTTATCCAAATGAGTATCTGGCGAAAACAGATATGTTGAACAAGCAGACATTTGAGGAAATGAAGAGCCCAATGTACGCTACAAGTATTGGTCTTTTGATCAAAGGTATACAGATCTTGGAAGACGAGGAAGCCGCAAATCACGAAATAGCGAGCAGAAAGACCGAAAAGGTGCAGGTAAAAGAGATTGCCGAGAAGCAAAGTAAAAAGGAGAGCTGGTTTACGAAAATTATTTCAGAGTTCATTCGCGACAATCAAGAGATTGATGATGACACCTTTATAGGTAAGAAATAATTTTCAACACAACATGGTTTTTTCCACATTTTAACAATTGTGGAAAACTGTTGTTAATAATTTGGTATTATTACATTCGAATTGTTGAGTTTCGTTTTGATCGCTTGGCAGTTCATAAAAATAGGATATTATGTCGATACAATTTGAAATGTTAAAGGAGCAATCATCTATAATCAAGGTTATAGGTGTAGGTGGTGGCGGTGGTAATGCCGTCAATCACATGTACAAGCAAGGGATTAGTGGTGTAGATTTTATTGTGTGCAACACAGATGCGCAAGCGCTGGAGTTGAGCCCAATTCCTAACAAAGTACAATTGGGAGCTAGTCTTACAGAGGGAATGGGAGCTGGTGCAGATCCTGATGTGGGTGAAAACTCTGCTATCGAAAGTATCGACGATATCAAGAGAATGTTAGGCCCCAACACAAAGATGTTGTTTATTACTGC
>JAITLW010000018.1 GCA_031277715.1 Sphingobacterium sp.
TCTGGTCTAAAGGGGACTAATTCTCCGGAATGTTTCTTTACCTGCATGGTCTATTTCGCTATTAAATATTACTCCTCAAGATACATATAATCACATTTATTGAAAAACATAATCTGAAATAAGTTGTTATATAACTGTAACTAAAACACCAACAATATGCTATTAAACTACGCCTTAGAAAAAATAAAAAAGAAAGTGGACGAGGATTGTATCGATGGAAATGTAGGAACCTCTGAACGGATACTGTCCGTTGTAGCCGGTGGACTGATATTAGGGATAGGTATAAAGCAACTGATAAAACGTCCTATGACGGCACTGACAGGAGTGACCCTCGGTGGCGCTTTGGTATACCGGGGGATAACGGGCCACTGCAGCATCAAAGCAGGACTCGATAAAATGACTAAAAAAGAAGATGAAGTAACCGTAATCGAACATCGCTATTTTGTAAAACAATAGTGCTGAAGGCGATGGTTTCTCTACCAGGAAACCGCCACTCTATGAGGTCTTTTTTTATCTTTGAAGAATGACAAAACGAAGTAAGATAGTCGTCTTAACGGGGGCTGGCATCTCGGCGGAAAGCGGACTACAGACATTCAGGGGAAATAATGGTCTATGGGAGGGCCACCGCATTGAAGATGTGGCCACACCGGAGGCATGGCGCCGAAACCCAGAGATGGTACAGCGTTTTTATAATGAACGGCGGAAGAAATGTATTCTAGCCACACCTAATCCAGCACACATTGCGCTGGTCGACCTGGAACAATACGCCGATGTGTGGATTGTCACGCAGAATATAGATGACCTCCATGAACGCGCAGGCAGTAAAAATATTATACACCTGCATGGTGAAATCAGAAAATCTCAGTCTTCGCTGGATCCAACAATGGTATATCCGATAATAGGGAATGTGATTGGAATGGAGGAAACCTGTGAGTTTGGATCGCCATTGCGACCGCATGTTGTATGGTTTGGAGAGGCTGTACCTAATATGAATAAAGCAATTCGGATGGTTAAGGATGCAGATTTCCTATTGGTGATTGGTACCTCGCTACAGGTATACCCAGCAGCAAATCTAGTCTACGAAACATCGCGCGAATGTAATATAGTTGTAGTAGACCCCAATATACCTCAGCTAAATATAGGTAGCAACGTAATACAACTGTTTGAAGAGAAGGCTTCAATAGCGCTACCGCATATGGTGGCCAATTTTGGAAAGTATAATACGTTTGAAACATAAAAAAAGGAGAGTGTTTGAAAAGCTCTCCTTTTTTTATTTAATAGTATCTATTATAGGTATCGTTAAACCCGGCCCGCATGCTGGAAAAAGACTGCAGGACGTGGTTGATAAACTGTTCATCTAGAATCTCGAAGACTCCATTGACTCCATTCAATACATCTGATTCCGCAATCTTGTAAGATTGTTCGAGATTCCCTTGCTCAAACTTGATAATGAACTTCTGATTCATCCCGAAAATGGTAATCTTACAATCTGGATGCGGCAATTCTGCTAAAACCCTCATTTAATCTTGATTTAATTAGAAGGTCACAAAGTAAACAAAATCTTATCAATTGTATAATTAATGAAGTAAGAATATCATCATAATACGCCCTGAGACTTCATTGCTTCAGCAACTTTGATGAAACCGCCAATATTTGCCCCTTTGAGATAGTTGATGTATCCTCCTTCTTCTTTTCCATAGCGCACGCAGGTCTTATGAATATTCTCCATAATGGTCTTTAACCGGCCATCTACTTTGCTAGCAGACCACTGTTGTCCAATCGAATTTTGAGACATCTCTAACCCTGACACAGCAACACCACCTGCATTTGCAGCCTTACCTGGTCCAAAAAACACTTTAGCTTTTAGAAAAACTTTGACCGCCTCGGCAGTAGAAGGCATATTGGCACCTTCAGCAACACATTTGCAACCGTTTTTTATTTTCTTCTTAGCGTCAGCTTCATTCAGTTCATTTTCCGTTGCACACGGTAGCGCGATATCACATTTAAACTGCCACGGTTTCTCTCCCGGATGAAAGGTCGCTGTTTTGTACTTCTTGGTAAACTTATTCAAATCACGTCCAAGCGTATTGATATACGATAGCTTCTCTAAGGTAAGTCCTTCTTTATCATATAATGTACCCGAGCTATTGGATATGGTAATCACCCGAGCGCCCAATGAAATGGCTTTTTCTGCAGCAAAGTAAGCGACATTGCCTGCTCCAGAAATCGCAACAGTTTTTCCTTCTAGGTTCTCGTTGATAGAATCATAAATACAACCTACGAAATACAGAAGCCCGTAACCCGTAGCCTCCGGCCGGATGTATGAACCTCCCCAATTGACTCCTTTGCCTGTCAGTACACCAGTGAAATTGTTCTGAATACGTTTGTATTGACCAAATAGATAGCCAATCTCTCTACCACCTACACCAATATCACCCGCAGGAACATCGGTATCAGCACCGATATGACGGTACAATTCGGTCATAAAAGACTGACAAAAACGCATTATCTCGTTGTCGGACTTGCCTTTAGGATCAAAGTCCGAACCACCTTTACCTCCACCAATAGGTAGACTCGTCAGCGAATTTTTAAAGACCTGCTCGAATGCCAAAAACTTCAGAACACTTAAGTTTACACTAGGAGCAAAGCGAAGTCCACCTTTATATGGGCCGATAGCACTATTCATCTGAACTCTATATCCACGATTAACCTGAATCTGGTTGTTATCATCCAACCACGCTACACGAAACGAAACAACTCGCTCGGGCTCCGTCAATCTTTCTAAAATTTTTAATCCCTCAAACTCAGGGTGATATTCATTAATATAGGGGATAAGGTCTTCCAAAACTTCAACCACGGCCTGTAGAAACTCGGGTTCGTGTGGATTACGCTTTTCAACGTGTTTAATAAAAGTGTTAAGGTTTAGCATCTTTTTTTGAAAATATTATATACAGAAGTTTCCAAATTTAACAATTCTATATAATTAAATGCAAAAAAATTAAAAAAACACAATAAAAATATCAATCTAATAGTTGTCTACTAAATCAAAAGAGGTAATTTTAAAGAGGAGAGGGGCTTTATTTGCTTAGGTATTGGCCTTTTTAGCTGCAGCAGGGTCAAAAGGCTCAATATGCACGAATACGTTTGAAATCGATGGCATATTGAGCATCAAGTAATCTTTCAGTGCATGGGCAATATCGTGACCTTGCCTAACACTCAAATCAGGACTCACAACAGCATGAAGATCAACAAGATAAGCCATCCCGATTTTCCGGACAAAACATTTATCCGTAGCTAAAACACCATCTACACGCAAAGACATTTCTTTGACATCGTTGACCATGTCCTCAAAGAGGTTTTCGTCCATAATTTCACCCAAAGCTGGTCGAAAAATATGATAACAATTATAAAGAATAAATCCAGAAGCAAAAAGAGCGGCCCAATCGTCAGCATACTCATAACCTTCGCCGAGCCATAACGCGGCAGAAATTCCTATAAATGCAGCTACTGAGGTAATTGCATCACTACGGTGATGCCAAGCATCAGCCTTTAAAGAAGTGCTATTCAAGGCTTTCGCACGTCGGTTAACGACCTGATAACTGATTTCTTTCCATATAATAATTCCCGCCAAAACAAACAATGTCCATGCTTCAGGCGGGTCATGTGGAGTCCGTAAATTGATTACACTTTGGTGTGCAATAACGGTCGCAGATATGACGAGGAAAATAACAACAATAAAGGTTACCAAGGGTTCGATACGGCCGTGACCGTACGGATGTGTTTCATCTGCTGGGCGTTTTGAATACTTAATTCCAAGTAACACCAAAATTGACGAGAAAATATCTGTAGTAGATTCTATGGCATCAGCTATCAAGGCAAATGAGTTTCCGAAGAAACCAGCTAACCATTTAATTATAGCCAGACCTAAGCTGCCTATAATACTGAAGTATACTGTCTTTTCTGCTTTATCTGCTTTGGAGGACATATTTTCAATGTTTATACAAAGTAAACAAATAATTTGCTGGTGTAAAACTCCAACGACATTTATTACCGCTAAATGTCAAACAAGTTATCGACATAAAGTGCAAATTGTAAATATAATTTACGTTATGTTAAATAGTTTAGCTAAACAACTGTCCTACCAACCCTATATACGTAGAAATCCGGCTAATCGATATTAACCGGATTTCTCTATCCTACAGCCTAACGTTTGCTCAGCTAACCATTAATCGGCCAATGTAGTCAAATCTACAACAGGCTTGCTTAGTTTCAAGCTTTTGATAGCTTGCTTACATGCATCAACCATTTCACTCGTCATGCTGTATGTATACTTTCCATAATCGTCCAATTCAAACTCTCCAACATAGAAAAATCCATATTTATCAAAGAAGTCTGTTAAATCAACCTTAGATACTTCACAAGCTGTCTTTACAAAATTCAATTGATGAACAGCTGGATTTTTCTCGCCCTGCATACGTTCTTGAGCCCAGTTCGTGCTTTTTACCTGATTGGGATTACTTTTGCTATTAGCTTGATTACGAAATGTTTCAAACAAATCTGGATAGAAATCCGGATTCTTTCCAGCGCCTTCGAAATACAACTGAAGCTGCCAGAACGGAACCAATCTATTAAAGACATCGGAATCCTGTAAAAAAGATATTCTACCATCAATTATCTTCTCTTTCGCGCTCTTATAATTCCCTTGTTTTGAAATCCGTGTGGGGTTATCAAAAGACCGTGTTACATACAAGGAGAATAAGTTATTGCTCACCTCGCCTAAGCCTCCCCAGTTAAACATAGGCCGTGTCTGGTGTACATGCCCTACTTCGTGGCTAAATCCCCAACAAGGGTCGCCTTTTATAACGCGGCTCGGATCTACAACAAGATTCATCGCATAGCCCTTCTTGCCACCCATATAAGCTACTCCATCACCATCCCTAAACATGTAATAATTATAATTTACACGCGATAAAATCTTATTTTGAGGTACTTTTCCGTACTTAATCAATCCCATTATCCGATGCTGACGATACACGAGGGAATCGTAGTTGCTAATGAGCTCTACTCCCCGTCCGTAAGCGTATTTTTTGATGGACTCAACTGGATAGGCAATCTGTATATGTTCGCCGACACCATCCAATATGGGAAATACAGCATTGTCTACTAAATTATTCCAATCGGCATCATTGTTCTTCTTGATGTCAAAATAACCGTTCGTCTTTCCCGTAATAAAATGGACTTTGATAGGTTTTTCTTTTGTTGGTGTGTCGGAGAAATAATCGATATAAGCCAAACTACCATAGTTGTTCAAATCAATGATATTAATTCCATTCTTTAGGTCAAATATTTGCTTCTCTATCCCCCATCCTTTGGGGTCCTTGGTTGGATCTTCTGGATTTGGTGCTTTCCGCTCCCAGTTTGGAACTACCAATTTTACCTTCTTACCTGCTTCGATTCCTTCGACCAAAACAACATGCTTGCCCAATGGTAGGTAAACGCCTGTTATATTTTCGTATTTACTATATCCGTTTCCAATACTAAGCTCTTTACCCAATGTTGTTGGTGAAAGTAAAGCCTTGTATGTATTGATCTTAAAGCTATTATCATAGGTTCCTTTGAGCATCTGCAAAGCTACATCTTTGATAACGGGGTCTACTATTTTATTCGCGTCTTTGGCGTTAACTCCTTTTTTAAGAGTCGTAGCGACAGGATCGCTAAAAAGGGACAAACTGTTTGTAATTGTCGTTAAATCGGATGTCGTCTGTGCATTCAAACCTATCGCAAATAGGTTTAGGGCTGCCGCTGCAAATAGAACTTTTTTCATAATTGAATACGTTTAATGATGCCTAAAATAAGGGATTAAACACTCAGTAAATCGCAACAAAAAAGTGACAATATGAATATCGAGATTAGAATCTGATTGCAAACGATTGTCTAATTTTTATGGCACGAAAAATAAATTTGCAAATGCTCTAACAAAATTCTACATTTGGCTAATTATTATTAATAAATGACAACAGTGCTTACACATCACATTC
>JAITLW010000205.1 GCA_031277715.1 Sphingobacterium sp.
CCCGCGCGGCGGACAATATCAGATCACGCTCTCAGATGGCACAAAAGTCTGGCTCAATTCAGACTCCCGCTTAAAATATCCGCTTCATTTCATAGGGGCAGAGCGTACTATAGAACTAGAAGGGGAGGCCTATTTTGAGGTTTCGCATAATTATAAGCCGTTTGTCGTCAAGACAGATCGACAAAGGATTCAAGTACTGGGCACAAAGTTCAATGTTTCCAGTTATAGCGATAATACAGTCGCTACCACGACATTGTTAGAGGGAAGTGTCCGCGTAAGCACCCCCTATGGAAATAATTTGCTTGCGCCTGGTCATGAGTTGGTCGTTACCACTTCGGGATCTAAGATGAACGAAGTGTATGCCAAAGACGCCATCGCTTGGAAGGAAGGCCTTTTTGTCTTCGACAACATTACCTTAGACGACGTGATGGACAAGGTCTCGAGATGGTACAATGTAGATATTCATTTTGTCGATGAGGGTCTAAAGAAGGAACTAGTGTTTGCTGTGATTCAAAAATCAGAAAACATTTCCGTCGTACTTGACAAAATTGCCAGCACAGGAATTGCTACTTTCAAGGTAGAGCGTGGACATATCAATGTTACTAAAAACAAAAAAAAATAAATTAAAGCCTTTTATTATGAAGAATACAAATGCCCCTTAACGTACATATGCCGGAATGAAAAGGGCTCCATCCTGCAAGTCGAAGCCCTTTTACTTTCTGTATAGATTTACACAGTATAATTAATCCTCCCTATTCCGATGCAATAGGGTAACTAATCACATTAACAAATGTACAAAATTAACCTAAAAAGCGTTAAAAGACTTCGGTATGTCCCGCTGTCAAGATTATTTCGCATTATGAAATTAACTATTTTTTTTCTACTCGTTGGATTGGTTCACGTCAGCGCAGCTTCGTTAGGACAGACCATTTCTCTTAAAAAGCAGGATATCACTTATCGGGCGCTTTTTAAGGAGATAAGTACACAAACTGGTTTTGAAATTTTACTCCATAGTACCAATTTCGATGTCAATAAACGCATTGATGTAGATTTCAAAAGTGTTCCCCTAGCTGCCGCTCTTTCTTGGATCAAATCAAAGGAAAATTTAGACTTTACAATTGAAGGACAGAGCATCTTACTGCGGACGCAGGGTAAAGAAAGTCTCGGCAAGGAGTTACAGCAAATGGAACGATTGAGCGGTACAGTTACGGACGAAAACGGCAAATCTTTGGCTGGCGTGACGGTAAGGGTCAAAGGAAAGAATGTTAGCACAGTAACAAATGAGAAGGGGGAATTCAGTTTGCTGGTTGTGCTCAATCAAGATGTACTGTTCGTCAGTATGATTGGTTATAATCCAAGAGAAATTAAAATCAAATCAAGCAGTCCGCTTTTGGTTAAACTTCAAATTCAGCAAACCGATATCGAAGATGTAACAGTGACCGTGAATACGGGATATCAGCGGATTCGACCAGAGCAAAGCACAGGAGCTATCGCTACCCTAGGAGAAAAGGAGTATAGCTCGCGGATCAATACCAATTTTTTAGATGGTTTGACCAATAGATTACCAGGATTGATGATCAATAACGATGTACAGTTTACCAGCAATGGTACTTCTCGTCCCTTGTTCAATATACGCGGTATCTCCACGATGTCAGCTAATCAAAGTCCGCTGATTGTAGTAGACGGCTATCCAACCGAACTGACCTTGGATATGCTTGATCCGAACGAGATATCGTCTGTGACTATTCTTAAAGATGCTGCTGCGGCTACCGTATACGGCGTCAGAGCTTCCAACGGGGTCATTGTGGTAAATAGAAAGCAAGCTGCTATAGGGAAACCTAAGTTTGCTTTTCGAGCAACAGCGGGCATCCGGCCTAGTGAGAATTATAACCGCTACAGATGGGACGACAATCAGTCCGAAGTAGTCATGGCTTACCAAAGGAGCTTGCATTCTGCCAATATCAATTCAAATACGTGGCATCAAGCGATAACCGCTACCTTGGGTCGAGAGCAACGACCCGAAACATTCTTTATCCTTGCACAATTGGCCGGAAAGGCAATTACACAGGAACAGGCAGATCAACGATTTGCTGAACTAATGAGTTACGATAACAAGAACGATTATCGTAAATTATTCTTACAGACTGCGGTCAACCAGACCTACAATTTTAATGTTTCCGGTGGAAGTGACAAGGCTACATATTATCTGACGGCAAACTATATTAATAATCGCCCGAATTCGATTGCGAATGAGAACAGTAGATTTATGCTTTCCGGTAGGAGTAACCTCAAGCTGTCCCAAAAATTGTCTCTCGAATTTACGACAGATTATCAAGAACAGTTTGCCAAAAGCTCACCGGTACCCGGTATAGCTTCCATGGCGCCTTACGAGCGACTGCAGGATCCCTCAGGTGCACCCCATTTTATAACCGGTTCTGGTATCTCTCCAGTGTACAATTCCTACTTGGTATCCCAGGGCTTATACGACCAGTTATATTACCCTCTTGTCGATGTCAATGAGATCAACGATAGGACAAATTCGGCAAACAACCGATTTACAGCCAACTTTAACTACAAGCTGGGCAATGGTTTTGACCTGTCCTTTGGCGGTATTTATGAGACTTCCCGCTCGGATATAAATTATCTAGCTTCAGAACAATCTTCAGTTGCTAGGCGCTACGTCAATAGTTATGCGACCCGTAGTACAGATGGAATCTTAAACTTTCCGGTTCCTAGAGGCGGTTTTTTAAGACAGGATGATACCAAGACCAGCAGTTATACCGGACGTGCGCAGTTAAATTATAATAAGACCTTTAAAGAAGTACATACGGTCAATGCCATTGCTGGAGCAGAGGTTAGAAACTTGGTCTACAAAAGTCACCGTTCTTCTTATTTTGGATACAATGACGAGACCCTACTGCACCAACCTGTAGATTATGCTAGTATTGCGACGGGAATGGTTCGAGGCTCCTACAATTTACCTTCCCCACTTCAGAATAGTTTCAACAGCTTATTTGATCAGCAATATGTCGAGGATCGGTTTATATCGGCTTATACCAATATGGTATATTCGTATAAGGACACCTATTCACTCACCGGTAGCATGCGTATCGATCAGTCTAATCTTTTCGGTACCGATCCCAAGTATAAATACAAACCATTGTGGTCTCTAGGGGCAGGTTGGAATATTCAGAAGGAGAGTTTTATGCAACATATAGATGCTATCGATCAATTAAAATTGCGCGCTGCATATGGTTTTAATGGAAATGTTGCTAAGATGTCTTTACCAGAGGTCGTCGCACAATCTGCCTTGAATCAATTCACCTTCCCGAGATCTACTTCTTTGGAGTTAGTTTCTTATGCCAATAGTAGCCTACGTTGGGAACAGACAAAAAACATAAATATCGGGTTAGATTACGGCCTGTTGAAAAATATCAGCGGAAGTATTGACCTCTATAAGAAAAATAGCACAGATTTGTTGGGGTCGGCACTTATTGATCCGACCATCGGAGTCAGCCCTTCGCTCATCAATAAAGCAAATATCAATAATACCGGAATCGAGTTTGCACTACGAGCTGATTGGATAGCTACCGATAAGCTTAATTGGAATACAGGGCTTATATTGGCTAGAAATACCAGCAAAGTAACCGAAGTATACCAAAGAGGCGATTATAACCCCGAGACATTGCAAGCTATAGGTTTTGTCAAGGGGTACCCTGTAGGCGCACTATTTTCGCACAGGTGGGCAGGGCTTGACGGAGCTGGCTATCCGATCATTAAAGATGACCAAGGTAAAGAGTTCAGCACCAATATCAATATTCCTAATAATGGGATGTATGAGTTGATGCGTAGAGAGGATTCCGGGCTCACGTATTACCAGGGTTCTTCGATTCCAACTATCAATGCCGGTTTTAGTAATCGCGTAGACATCGGTAACTTCTACATTTTTGCGATGATCAACTACTACGGCGGTTTCAAAACCCGAATACCCAGAGCAAATCCATCATTATTACGACCATTAGAAGGAGCGGGCTCTTACTGGAAGCAGGCCGGTGATGAAAATACAACGGACGTAATGGCACTGGTAGCATTCGAAAAAGATAATCCTAGAAATGCTTACAATTATGCCGATACGTATGTGGTCAATGGTGCATACATTACCCTAGGGGATTTGACTTTATCGTACAACTTCAATCAAAGTCCTTTCATCAAGCGCGCGAGATTTACCAATTTTGAAGTCAAGGCACAAGCTTCCAATCTTTGGACCAAAGGGTTTAACAGAGACAATTATAGTGTGGCGACGGGTAGCTATCAAAAAACATATATGACACCTACTTACACGCTGGGCATTTTTACCAATTTTTAAATTTAGAGCGATGAAAATAAATAAAAACATGATCATTCTATTTGTTGCAATAACCAGTATCCTTACAGGATGCGACAAATATTTAGATATAACCCCCAAAGGAAAGAGGCTACTTACCACAGTCGCGGACTACGACCAGTGGTTGAATAGTGAGCTTTTGATTAATACCGTTGGACAGGCATTTAATACGCTGAACCTTTTGAGTGATAATGTAGACAACGTTAATATCACCAATCCACCAACAACAGAATACGAATTGGTCTATTCCTGGGCACAGCAGTTTACAACTGACATGCAGGCACCACCTGTATTTTGGGGTGATCACTATGCAATCATCAATCATTTCAATACGGTGTTACTGGGTATCGATCAAGCCACAGGGGGTACAAATGTGCAGAAGAAAAGTTTAAAGGCAGAGGCGCTTCTTGGAAGGGCATACGAATACTTTTATTTAGTCAATCTATATGGCAGACCATACGATAGCGAGACAGCGGACAAGGACCTGGCAGTGCCTTTTGTGGTTTCCAACGATGTATCACAGCTCGTACCCGATAGAAGCACCGTCGCCGAAGTAAACCAGCGTATTATTGAAGATTTAAATTTTGCCGTCAACGATCTGCCTGCGGACAACAGCGCAAATAGATTTAGAGGATCCAAAGCTGCTGCCTATAGTTTACTGGCACGAATATATTTCTATCAGCGCAATTACGTAGAAGCTCAGAAAAATGCAGCATTAGCGCTTGATTTTACCAATGCCACGATGCTCGATCTGAATGAACCGGTTACCTCTGTACAGGTCAGTATACGACGCGACGTAATTTATGGACGAATGTTTATGGGAAGTAATACGGTCGCTTTGGAATATATGCAGTCTTTTGCCGAAAATGATCTTCGCGTGCGTACTTTTTATAATAGTGCAGACGATTATACGTTTATCGAAAGAGGCGCTACCCAATATTCACCTTTGCAAGTGACACCTCAGTTTATTTACGAAAACTCGGGCACTTCCGTACAGGAGATGAAATTAATTATTGCCGAGTGTGCCGCTCGCGGAGGGGATCTTACGTTGGCACTGAAGCATCTGGACGAACTGCAAAAAAACAGATTTGATCGCGAGACCTATGAGCCTTATTATTCGGACGATAAAGAGACTGTTCTACAAGAGGTCTTATTGGAAAGAAATCATGAGTTGGGCTTCAATGGGCTTCGCTGGTTCGATATGCGTCGCTTGGATAAAGAAAACCGTATGCCCACGATACATAGACGCGATGCACAGGACAACATTATTTTCTCATTGGCACCGAAAAGCGATAGGTATACGCTACAAATACCGGTACAGGCCTTAAGTTTCAATCCGGGTATGCAACAAAACCCTTAACCTTCACTAACAAATAGATATGAAAACAAATTTTATATATATCCTTGTTGTTACCAGCCTTTTGATAACAGCATGTCATAAAGATTCGGATAGTCCAAAACTACCCGAAGGAGAGGTTGCCATCAAGATTCCAGCTGATAAAGATACCATAGAAATGCCTTTATCTATTTTAAAGGACTCCGCAATTGTATTGAATTTTAATGCAGAACTGTCTGGGAAATCAACATATGATCATTTGGTCAAATTTTCTATCGATACAAATCAAATGACAAGCTACCGGGCGCGTTATGGCAAAGGCGAAGTCTTACCCTATACGTCATACCTGTTTTTTAAACCCTCAGCTACCCTTCCAGCAGGAGCTTCTGTTTCAGAATCGGCAATACTCAATATAGGACTACAGACCAAGTTGACAGAATATACGACCTATGTACTACCTGTCGTGGTCGAGTCTGTAGATGGCAATCCGGATGTGGTCAATAAACGTGTCCTTTATCGTGTCTTTAAAACCGGTCGTCCACTTTTTATCAAGAAGGAAGGTTGGACCCTTGTGAATTTTTCTACGCAAGGATCGGCTTTACCGGCGACAAATGTTCTGGATGCCAGCTTGACCACCTATTGGGGGTCCGGTTTTGCAATGAAGATGCCACAATGGGTGACGATCAATTTTAATAAGGATATTATTTTTAGTGCTGTCAATTACTCCTTTCCAGCAAATATGCGCTATCCAACACGTGGTGGTTATCCGACATTAATTAAGATCGAAACGAGTATGGACGGTACGACTTGGGTAGACAAAGGTAACTTTACGGGTAATTTGGTAGAGAATAGTCAAGTGCTTAATATTGGACTTACCACAGCGCGATACATGCGGTTTACCGTCTTAGAAGCCGCTAAATTTGTCGGTACCACAGATATCGTATATATCAGTGACATTATGTTGATGCCTTAGATTTTTTAGAAGATGCAAAAATTACTTATCACAGTTTTTATTTGGTTGCCATTTATTGTTAGCGCGCAAACGGAATTTACGATCCAAGGCAAGATCGGGATATTAGACGCACCGGTTAAAGTCTATTTGAGCTACAATAATGGCAGTACGAGCATTGCCGATTCGGCAAAACTCAACGATGGAAAGTTTAATTTCAAAGGATCAGTCAAGGGACCGACCCTCGCAGTTCTTTCTGTTAAGAATAATGCTCCTTCCGCATCTGGAAAGCGAAATTCAGACCTTTTAATGTTTTACCTCGAAAATTCGGAGATTTCAATTACTGCAACAGATTCCATCAAAAATGCAACAGTACAAGGCTCCACGACGAACGATGACGAAAAACTGTTGAAAAGCTTACAGGAGCCATATCTGTCTAAGATTGAATCCTCAAAGGGAATGCGCCAATCAGGAGATAGTTCCGTAAAACAGTATCAGCAGGGTCTGAAGAAGGTAACACGCGAGTTTATAAAACAGCGTCCTCATTCAATTGTGGCGCTTCGCGCATTTAAGAAGACGGAATTGGCCTACAACTTTGATCCGGATACCGCCGCTCTGGTATTTGATACATTTTCTCCCGAGATGAAAGAGAGTGCTTATGGAAAGGAACTTGCCGAGATCATTAAAGTCGGACTGGAGACCAACCGGGGGATGCTGGCTATCGAGGTCGCCGAACCGGATACTTTAGGTAATATGGTTAAGCTATCGGATTTTAGAGGAAAGTATGTCTTGCTGGATTTTTGGGCATCTTGGTGTGCTCCATGCAGAGCGGAGCATCCCCATTTGATAAAGGCGTACCAGCAGTATAGTAATAATGGATTTGACATCCTAAGCGTTTCTTTGGATAATCAACATTCCAAGCAAGCATGGCTTGGCGCAATTAAACAAGACGGCCTGTTGTGGACGCAGGTCTCAGCGCTTATAGGCTTCAATAGCAAGGCTTCCAAAGACTATGGGATAAAGGCTATTCCTTCCAATTTTTTAATAGATCCCGACGGAAAGATCATCGCACGAAATCTTAGAGGTAATGAGTTGGAACAAAAGCTTTCAGGCCTATTGAGTCGTAATTAGATCAACAAGTATAATCTTCGTGTCGTTTCTTGTTTAGACTGTTATGCAGATAAAGTAGGTAGGGAGCAGATTACTGAGGATTATATTATTAATTAAAGAAAGAGGCTGTATACAGCCTCTTTCTTTTGATTAATTTAAAACTTTTTCTAACATTTCTTCCAACGCCTTATGACTTAAACGCCTTCCGATGATGGTGCCGTCCGGAGCGATTAGAAAACTATCCGGTATAGGTTGTACCCCATATAATTCTGCGACAGGAGCTTTACCCGTAGATAGATCCGATGCCTGCGGCCAATTCAGACCATCTTTGACAATAGCCTCTTTCCATTTCTTTTCATCTTTTTTGACATCGATCGAATATTGCAGTATAGTAAACCCTTTATCCTTGAATTTTTCATAGGTTGCTTTCATATGCGGATGCTGTGCTCTGCAGGGTACACACCAGTGTGCCCAAAACTCTAACAGCACATATTTTCCTTTAAAGTCACTTAATTTAATAGGTGCTCCAGTGGTGTCAGAAGACGTAAAGTCTGGAGCCTTTTGACCGATAGCCACAGTTTTGCTTGCAGCTAATTTATCTGCTATATATTTTCCTTGGCTAGCTTCCTTTAGGTTAGGAGATAAACTATTGTAAAGGGTTTCTGCGAGATTCAGCGGCATGTTATCCTGTAGCACATACAAGTAACCGAGACTGATTTCAGAGTCTGAATTTTCTTTGATGAAATTGATCTTGAAATCATTAACAGAATCAGTCTTTGCTTTTATCTGATTCTCGAGCTCTTTATATTCAGATGATTTTTCTTCCAGTACCCTGATTTTCTGTATTAATGCCGACCTTCGGTCATAAATAGGGACTAGATAGGCTTGAGTTTGGTTGTATTTATTATTCGTTTGAGTACCCGATATTTGAAGATAACTCAGTGAATCTATATTACCAGACATGTTAATATTTCCGGGTTCAAGATACAGATAGGCCATTTTGCGTGACGCCATATCCCCGAAATAGATGTTTACAAAATCTGTTCCCTGCGTCTTTCCTTTGATCAAAAACTTTCCTCCTTTGCTTTTTGCAACAAGGGTGTCCACCTTATTTGCTATTTGGTTGTGTATTACCACAGCAACTTGTTCATTTTGGAGACCTTTGATATTCCCCGTAATTTTGAAAGGGGCAGGTTTAGAGACCTGTGCTACGGCACTCACATAAAAGAATGACAATGCCAGAAAAATACGAACTACTTTTTTCATATGTATATAATTTTTGTGATCCGCCATCGGGCGGATCATTTTGTTTATTTATTAATCAATATTTTTAAAAACCTTAATAAGTGTTCTGTACGATAGCACCATTACTTGATATAATCTCCGTTACAGGTATCGGGCTTGCATACCGCCTCGAATTTTTGGGTAAGGAGTACGTTTTAACAGGTTCATTGAATAATACATTGGTACCGCTATAGGGGTAAAAATCTCGGGTTAAAATCACATCATCATTAGGATCCTCATTGTTATTATATCTCCGGATGTCAAACCAGCGTTGTACAAAAGGCATTTCTCGTCTTCTTTCTTCCAGTATCTTTTTTATGGCATCATCTTTAGATGTCGCTGTCAGATTGACCCAAGTTCCAGGTTTCATACGTTTTGCTCTCAAAATATTCAACGTATTGATTGCTCCCATATAATCATCGGTACGCGCCTGTGCTTCGGCTTTCATAAGTAACATCTCTGCGACAGTGGGGCCTGAAGGGATCCATTCCTTAAAGAAAAACACATAGCCCGGATAGCTGTAAGCGGGTTTGACCATCCCTCGATCATACGAGTAGTCCTCCACCATGTGGTATTGGTAACGTAAGTCGTTTGTTTTGTCATAAAGTCCCAACAGCTCTTGGCTTGGTATATACCACCAAGTACCCACACTCAACATCCTGAAATATAGAAATTCCTTCCATCCGATCATGTCGGTCTGATCGCTCTGATTATCATGCGTGTAAGGGTATTTCAGGGTTACAGTTTCCGCTTGCGACGTCCCTGCATTAATACCTACAGTTCTGTCTATGCCATAGCGCATTTCTGTATTATAGTCTACAAGGGTACTATAGTCCTGCAAAACCGCATTCGCATGTGCAATGGTT
>JAITLW010000286.1 GCA_031277715.1 Sphingobacterium sp.
TACAAAGGCGGGTTGGAGCAAGTTAAATAAAGCAATCGCCTATTGCACAGAACAATTGTTGAGAAGATGCTAACACTTTTTTTAAAACTACTTTTAGCGCATTTGCTTGGAGATTTTGTACTACAGCCTCAAAGTTGGGTGATCAAGCGTAGAGATAATGTATTTTATCTTTTACTTCATATTTTGGTGCATCTATTGATACTGACTGTAATATTGTACCCCTCATGGTCAGAGTATTGGGTGCTTATACTTGCTATCGGTTGTGCGCATCTTGCCATAGATAGTCTAAAGATATGGTGGGAGAAACTGTGGCCTTATAGACCTGTCTTGCTGTTTACTCTTGATCAGTTTCTGCACTTCGCGGTATTGCTAGGAGCTACATTTTACTGTTTTGGTATACCAACCGGATTACAAGAACTGTTGATTTCGAATCAAGTTATTTTATGTGTTATCGCATTTTTGTCGGTTGCCGTGGTAAGTCCCATCTTTTTGCGTGTATTTTTTAGCAAATGGAATCAGGAGAATGAACTGAGCAACAAACGAAAAGATACATTGATAGATGCAGGAATGCTTATCGGAATTATGGAACGTCTTATTATTGTGCTGTTTATTCAGGTTGGTTTTCTCTCAGGGATAGGTTTTCTATTGGCCGCCAAATCTATATTCCGGTTTGGGGATCTAAAAAATGCCAAAGACACAAAATTCACGGAGTATGTTTTGGTTGGAACATTGGCTAGTTTTACCATTGCGATAGTCGTAGGATATCTTTTACGACTGGGGTTAGAATATATTTCATAAATTAGATGCTAAAGATTGCTTAACCAAATTATGCTAGATATGAGATATATAGCCTTACTACTTTTTGTCACTGTGTTTACATCTGCATTCTCGCAGGATATAAAGCTGGAAGTTGACAACATCGCTAAACGCTATAATGCTGTTGGACTCGCTTATGTGGTGGTCAAAGATGGAAAGATTATCCACAGTGATGCTGTGGGATATAAAGATCTGGAAAAGCAAACGCCTTTGAACGCTGTAGACGATCTATTTAGGATAGCATCCATATCCAAGTCATTTACGGCTACAGCGTGGATGCAATTGGTGGAGGGAGGGAAGTTCTCTCTGGATGATGATTTTGGGAACCTGATAGGATTTCCTGTTAGGAATCCCCTTTTTCCCAATAAAGTGATTACGCTGAGAATGTTACTTTCACACACCTCTAGTATTAGTGATAAAAATGGTTATTTTAATCTCGATGCCATCAATCCAATCAAAAATCCGGAATGGAAGAAGGGGTATAATGATTATGAACCGGGAACCCAGTATGAATATTGCAATTTGAATTTTAATATGGCTGGAGCTGCGTTGGAACAAGCTACCGGGATTAGATTTGATAATTATATAAAGAAGCAAATCTTGGCCCCTTTGAGGCTAAAAGGAGGCTATTGTATAGACTCATTGGATAATACATTGTTTGCCAAAATCTATGAGTACGAATCCAAGAAGAAAGAATTTGAGGTGCAGCCTGCGGCATACGCGCCAAGGAGTGAGGAGATAAGTAACTATACGCTCGGGTATACCACACCTGTGTTTTCGCCAACTGGAGGACTTAAGATTTCGGCCGAGGATTTAGCCCGTTATATGACGATGCATATGAACTATGGAGAATCTAATGATGTAAGGTTAATTTCCCAGTCATCGGCCAAAATCATGCAGAGCCCCGTAAATAAGGATGCGAGCTATGGCCTGGCCTTACGCGAAAATAAGACGTTTATAAAAGAGAAGACGATGGTTGGGCATACAGGTTCTGCCTATGGCTTGTATAGTGCTATGTTTTTTGAACCCCAAGAACGATTTGGCATAGTTGTCATCACAAATGGCTGTAGGCAAGTCTTTGAAGATGATGAACCAGTACTTTTGGAGGAGGTAGCCAATTACTTGTACGAACACCTTATATCACCCAGGTAAAATCAAGAAGCAAATCTTAATGTCATATTTTTTGTAAAAGTTACTTTCCTTCTTAGGGAATACTTGGCTCATTTTTTGTAATTTAACGGAAGTAATCATTATAAGTCATACTTTGGATCTCCCCGCTAGAGGGAGGATTAAAAGAGAAACCGAGCCTGTGGCTCACTTAGTAATTGCTTGAATATGAAAAGAATTTTGCTTTGTATCGGAATCTTCAATTTTGTGCTATTAGCCCAGGGACAACATCTAAATTTGGATGAAGTACGTAAAGACTTTAACAAGGGAGTTAAAAATCAGGAACTTTGTGAACGGCATCTGGAGGTGCTGGAAAAGCATGCTAAAAGTCCATTGGAAAAAGGCTATGAGGCAGCTTTTCATATGTTCATGGCGAAACATACAGGTAATCCCTTGAAGAAAATGAGCTATTTTAATGGCGGAAAGAGAATGCTTGAAAAGCAGATAAAGATAGAACCAAACAATGTTGAGTTACGTTTTATACGTTTGTGTATACAGTATTACATTCCTACATATTTGGGGTACCGTGACAACATAGAGCAAGATAAAGACTTTTTGGTTAGTAACCTTTACAAACTGAATGACAGTGAGACCAAAGGGTTATTGTTTAGTTATTTAAAGGGAGCCAAGATGTATACCGAACAGGAACTGATTCAATTGGGTAGATAAGATTTATGAAACAATTATTTTTAATATTTCTATTAGGAATCTGTGCTGTTTTTCAGGGGCAGGCGCAGTTGTCGAGAACGTTGACTGCTTTTAGAGAGCTTGATGTCACGGACAAAATCCGTGTACGGCTACTGTTAGGTGAGCAGGATAAGATTGTTATAGAAGGAGAGTATGCTGGGCAACTGGAGCTCATACAGACAGATGATGTACTGCGGTTAAAGATGACGACGAGTGCTATTATGCAGGGAAACAAGGTGGATGTTAGTCTGTATACGACAAATCTCTCTAGTATTATTGCCCGAAAGGGAGCTCAGGTAAACACCGATGATCATGAGCTGGAGGCGGATTCTATTTACCTGTCGGCCAATGAAGGGGCACGTATAGCTATTCGGGTGCATGCGGGATCCATCGAAGCCTGGAGCACAGCAGGGGGAAGTATAGCGTTAGAAGGAGAGACGCAAGAACAAACGGTTAACTGTACTTTTGGTGGACAATATGAAGCCAAAGATTTATTGTCGGACTATGCTTATATACGGACAAATGCAGGTGGCAAATGTCAGGTTAATGTAGGGAAAACTGTGGATGCCCAGACGCGTGCAGGTGGGGTCATCGATATATACGGCAACCCATCGGAACGAAAGCAAAAACGTTTGGCTGGGGGAAAGATTAATTTTATCCAATAGTTTAATTGCACAGGAGGAGTTAAGTAGGGGGGATTGATCGAATATAGTTTCTCCTATGGTTTTATTTTAAAAGAAAATAGCTATGAAAAGGAAACAGATACAAAAATGGGTGGAACAAGGCTATCAGATTCTAAAAGATGGAGAGCCTCAAGGAATAGAGGGAACTCTATTGGACAATGTAGATTCCCTCAACGAGCAAGAACCACAGGTTTTTCTCTTAGCAGACCTGTTGCAATGGACAGACGAAGAATTGGACAAATTACAGGGATTTAGTGACGATCAGATTCAAGCTATGGACAGCTAGTAGTATCAGATTTTGAATCGCTTTGAAATAAAAATTAGGATAGACTGCAGGTTGCGTTGTGTGTGACCGGAAAATTACAGGAATTGGCTATAAAACATAATTTGTTGGCTTTACTGTGTAATGAGAGTGCCAATTCTATTTTGGAAGGATCTGCTATGACTACTACTGGGTTTAACACAACTTTAGTGAATCGACCACTTCCGTCAGGTTGGGTTTCTAGTGTAGCCTCAGCCTGATCGGTATAGGAGTGTACCTCGATATTATTTTGTGCACATACATACAGGTATGACATCATATGGCACGAAACCAAGCTGCTCAATAACAGATCTTCGGGGTTATATAGTGCGGAGTCACCCTTGAATGCCTTGGCCGCAGATATTATCAAGTCTGGTTTGTCTGTGATACTAATCCGATGAGTTTTGTTGTATGTCTTTTTGAGAAGCGGTTGGGGGGCGTTGCCCCAGCTTAAAGCGACTTTAAAAAGATGTTTGAAAATCATTTTTTACTGTTTAGATGGTGATTTATTAGCGGGCTATTCCAGTTTAAGATGCGTTTCTAAATGACTTCGGAGAAGTACCCGTATGTCGCTTGAAATACCTGCAAAACAAACTTGAATCCACAAAATGCAATTGATTGCTCAGTTCTTTGATTGAAATGTTGGATGATTTAAGCAAGGTTTTAGCATGCATTAGAAGGATGTGGTCAATCCACTGTAAGACCGATTTCCCTGTTGTCTTTTTTAGCAAAGTCGATAGGTATTGTGGGGTCAGATGTAGCTTGTCCGCATAGAACTTTACGCTTCTCTGCTCGATAGCATACTTTGAAATAAGGATATAAAAATCGTCGATAATCTCATGCGTCCTGTTTTTTGAGAGTTCTTTACGTTCAATATGTGTTGAGTAAGCCTCCGAAATTAGGTTAATGAGAGCAAAAAGGAGATGCTGTAGCAGTTCCTTCTTTTTAGTACTTGGCTTCTTATGGTAAGCTTTTTGTAAAAGAATTAATAATTCCTGTTGTAAAATATGTTCTTCTTCCTGTAACCGTATGACTGGTTGCCACCTGATTTCATCATTCATTATAAACTCTCGCAAGTAGGGGAAGGATGCAATAAAGTCTAGAGATAGACCTATAGTAACCATTTCTGCATCTGCACTTGCAGATTGAACGTCGATCATTAATTGAGGGAGTATCACAACAATATCCCCGGTCTTAATCTCATACTCTAGGAAATGGATTCTGGTTTTCATTGTTCCTTTTAGGAGAAAACTCAATAAGAGACCGTCAAATTGGTGTCGGTGGTCCACATATTCTCGATTTGGGCGGTTGCTTTGGTCAAGAATAACCATTCCATCAATCGTTTTTAAGGGATCGATTTTATAGAGATTGTAAACATTGTCCAAGGTAAAGAATAATGGCATAAACAAATATCCGAAAATATGCACATTTCTCACAGTTTATAGCATGATAAACTGTTGATATCTTAAAAAATGTATATTTAGTAGTCTAAAATTGAAAATATGGAAATACGAAGTGCCAAAATATCGGATGCTCTAGCAATAACTAATTTAGTTGGTCAATTGGGGTATCCTGCTGAGCTTGTTAGTATAGAGAGCCGGCTTTCAATATTGCTTAGTAATCATGATATAACAGTGTTTGTGGCTGTTGTTGATGAGCAGGTCGTTGCTTGGATGCAGGCCAATTATTCCATGAGTCTAGAAACAGATTATGGAGTTGAGATTATCGGACTAGTTGTTGATAATCAAATCAGAGGGCAAGGTGTAGGGGCGGCGCTGATTAGAGAAGTAGTCACGTGGGCACGTAAGAAAGAAGCAGGTTTTCTTAGAGTGCGTTGTAATGTGCTTCGGACGGAAAGCCATCTATTCTATCAAAAGAACGGTTTTACATTACGCAAAGAGCAAAAAGTCTTTGATATGGTTTTGTAGGTTGCTGAACACTAGTTTTTCTTTGGAATAAATGCTGGATTAGTTGTTTTTTAAGAACTGGACCATCTAGGTGGTTTTGATAAAAAATACTTTTGCGACCTATATTTAAATTATAAAAAGCAATGAGTTACAAAATCAAGAAAGCGAGTTTGGAAGATCTAGAGGAAACCGCTGAGTTATTCAATCTTTACCGTATTTTCTATCGACAAGAATCCGATGTAGAGAAAGGAAAGGCATTTTTGAGAGAACGGTTTTTAAATAGTGAATCTGATATTTTTTTAGCGATTGTGGGTGGTAAGGCAGTAGGCTTTGCTCAATTGTATAAATTATTTCACTACACGAAGCTAGAGAGACAATGGCTTCTGAGTGATCTGTTTGTCCATTCTGACTATAGAGGTCAGGGACTGTCTGTAGCTCTGATCGATCGTAGTAAACAATGGTGTGAAGAAACAGGAGCCTGTGGTTTGATGTTAGAGACAGAGAAGACGAATGATATTGGCAATAGTTTGTATCCGCGTTGTGGATTTCAGTATGATGGCGCGCACAATTATTATTACTGGTGGAAATAACTGACTAAAGGACTAAGAGTGTTTATACAATATACACTCTTAGTCTTTTCGTTTTACTTTGCCCATTCCTCTTGATTGTGGCCATACCGGTTCAAAGCCATATTGTTTATAAAGTAGGAATGCATCACCATCCGCAATAAGGTTGATATAGCATGACGCCGGAAGTTCTTTCTGTACGAAATTGTCCAACATTTGCATAATAAGTTTTCCTAAGCCTTTCTTTTGGTGTTCAGGTAGTACACAGATGTCTACGACCTGGCAGTGACAGCCTCCGTCACCAACGAGCCGTCCCATGCCAATAATCTCATCGTTATTTTCTTGGTCTACCACAAGCACACAGCAGAGCGAGTTTTTTAGTCCAATAATGGCCGCTTCTTCCGTTTTTGGGGATAGTCCAGAAGCTACTCGTAGGTGGCGATAGCTGTCGGCCGAAGGCGTGTCGTAGATTGATTTATATCTCATGTAATAAGATTAAAAGATTAAAATTGAAGGTCAGCTCTCTTTTTCTCTAAGTTTATGGTAGCGTTACATAGAAAGAAGCCCTACAAATAACTTGATAAAGACATTATTAATGATATCAACGAAAAAAGCACCTACCATTGGTACAATTAAAAATGCTTTATGAGAGGCTCCGTATCGGTGTGTAATGGCTTGCATATTTGCAATAGCGGTAGGCGTCGCTCCTAAACCGAATCCACAATGGCCTGCGCTAAGTACAATAGCATCGTAATCTTTACCCATCACACGATAGGTCACAAAGATGGCGAAGAGAATCATCATTAAGGTCTGTAGCAGTAACACAATGACGATCTGGGTCGCTAAGCCGGAGAGTTGCCATAGTTGTAATGACATGAGCGCAACGGTCAAAAATAAATACAAGCCTGTGTTTCCCAGAACATCAACGGCGTGATCATTGACGATGTAAGAACTTGTATGAGCAAGGATATTTCGAATTATAACACCAATCAACAGACTCCATACAAAGTTGGGAAGTTCAAAGGCCGAGCCCTTCATTGCTTCATAAAGAAGTTGGCCTACTGTTACACATATAGCAAGCATGGTAAGCGTCTCGATTACATTATGGACATTCATGCGACGCTTAGACTCTGGATTTTCAAAAGCTTCTATTGGGACTTCATCGCCCTTCAGCTGAGGTGAAGGATTAATTTTGTTTTTCTTTAATAGAAAATTAGCTACAGGTCCACCAATAATACCTCCCATAACCAATCCATAAGTTGCACAGGCCATAGCCAATTCCATGGCGCCTTCTATATGGAATGTCTTTGTCAGATTATCGGC
>JAITLW010000319.1 GCA_031277715.1 Sphingobacterium sp.
TTATGTTCTAAAGTTGAACTGGAAACGCCTAAATAATTAGTCAGCACATAAGGCAGCATGGAACCTATCACTGCGCCGAGACCAATTAAAAATGTTTGAACCGAAAAGCCTAAGCTACGTTGCTCACTTGGCAAATTATCACCAACTAATGCTCTAAATGGTTCCATCGTAACATTGATCGACGCGTCCATGATCATCAACATACCAGCTCCGACCAGTAGAGGAGGCAGCACAGCTGTAAACCAAGAAATATTGGGCATTAATATCAGTGCAATGCTGGTCATTATAGCTCCAGCCAAAATATAAGGTCGTCTCCGCCCTAATCCATTCCACGTCCGATCGCTATAATGCCCTATTAATGGCTGCACGATCATCCCGGTAATAGGTGCAGCTAACCAAAATAAAGAAAGGTGCTCTACATCTGCTCCGTAATTCTGCAAGATGCGTGAGGCATTCCCATTTTGTAATGCAAAGCCAACTTGGATCCCCATAAATCCAAGGCTCATATGTATAATCTGCGATAAGGTTAATCTAGGTTTACGTGCGGTTGTATTCATCATTTTTCAACAGGTTTTATGACAGTTAGTTCATTGTTAAATATAATGTTTATTTCCTTCTCTGAATGGTTTTCAATCATAAATTCATTATGCGCAATCTTAATTTTTAAAGGCGTTCCTCTAAATTGAACATTGAATGAATAGCTATCCCATTTTTGAGGAATAAAAGGGTTGAAAGACAATGTTCCTTCTTTGACCCGCATACCGGCAAATCCCTCTACAATAGACATCCAGGTTCCCGCCATCGAAGTGATATGTAACCCGTCTTCTGTATCATTATTATAGTCGTCCAAATCGAGCCGAGCTGTACGCAAATAGAACTCATAAGCCTTTTCAGGGTTACCTATTTTTGCTGAAATAATGGCATGCACGCATGGGGAAAGGGAACTTTCGTGTACCGTAAGAGGCTCATAGAAATCGTAATTGCGACGTATGGTCTCCAGGTCAAATTGATCCTCTAAAAAGTACAGCCCCTGCAATACATCTGCCTGTTTGATATAGCATGACCTTAAAATTCGATCCCAGCTCCATTTTTGATTTAATGGCCGATCTTCTTTAGACAAGAATACAGCGGGAATAATATCCTTGTCTAAAAATCCATCCTGCTGTAGAAAAATCCCTCTTTCTTCATCAATAGGATAATACATATGGGTGATAATATGCTTCCATTTTTCACTTTCTTCCGCTTTATAATGTACTTTACTTACAATGCGATGATAGTCATCCGGGTATCGTCCACACACTTCCTCCAACGCTTGTACGGTATATTCCAAGCACCAGGCGGCCATGCGGTTGGTATACCAATTATTATTCACATTATTTTCGTATTCGTTTGGCCCTGTAACCCCTAACATCACGTAAGCTTTCTTTGCCTCGCTCCAATTAACACGCTGCGACCAGAATCTGGCTATTGCCACAAGTACTTCTAGACCGTAAGCAGCTAAGTAAGCGCGATCATCCGTAAAACGTATATAGTTGAAAATTGCGAAGGCAATAGCAGCATTCCGATGTATTTCCTCAAAAGTAATTTCCCACTCGTTATGACATTCTTCACCATTAATGGTAACCATGGGGTATAAAGCAGCTCCCTTATCGAAACCAAGCTTTTTCGCATTTTCTATAGCCTTATCCAGTTGTCTATACCTATAAATCAGCAGATTTCTTGCTACCTCTTTCCCTTTTGTAGCCATATAAAAAGGAAGGCAATACGCTTCGGTATCCCAATAGGTTACACCACCATACTTCTCTCCTGTAAATCCCTTAGGCCCAATATTCAACCGAGCATCTTCTCCGGTATAGGTCTGATAAAGCTGAAAAATATTAAATCGGATTGCTTGCTGTGCTGATACATCTCCCTCAATCCTGATATCCGCATCTTGCCAAATTTTTCGCCAAGATTCTTGCTGTAAACGCTGTAGATTTGAAAAACCATTATCTTGCATCCATTCGACCTGAGCCGTGCCCAACTTTGACAACTCCGCTTCTGGATGATTAATACTGGAATGTATTGCTACATATTTTTCTACCGTAAGATAGGCGCCCTGCTCCACTATCTGCGTGACACGCTCGCCTACTTTCACCCGCTCATCTATTTTCTGTTTATTGATAATAGGCTTGTTGTTATACAAAAATCGAGATGCCAAATCGGCCCTTACCGCAAAACCGGTCTTCTTTGTTCTTACAGTAAGGCTCTGAGAAGGACCAGCTATTTCATAGCCTTCAAACTCCCAAAACTGTTCGTCGTAATTGCTGTCTCTATTCACAACATCGGCATCCATATAAGAGCTTACTGCAATCTCCATATTCCGATTGATGGCCTTAACGGTATAGGTTAACGAAGCTGTTTCTGTCTGAAACAAATGATACATACGTATTGCTTGCACTTCAATACGTGCACCAGTATTCATTTCCACTTCAAATGATCTTATCAACTGGCCTTTTTGCATGTCCAACACCCGACGAAATTGATGCACCTTTACTTTTTCCAAGTCCAGCTGTTCGCCATCTACATAAACATGTATCCCAATCCAGTTAACCGAGTTAATTACTTTAGCGAAGTATTCGGGATACCCATTTTTCCACCAGCCTACGCGCGTCTTATCCGGGTAATAAACCCCTGCTATATACGATCCCTGCAAAGACTTGCCGGAGTAATCTTCTTCAAAATTTGCCCGTTGCCCCATTCTTCCGTTACCAATGGAAAACAGACTTTCGGATATCTCTTGAAATGCTGGCCTAAATTCATCCTCTATAATTTGCCATTCGTCCTTTATAATATAATCTTTCATTATTTCTGCACTTATATCACTTCATTTAAACCATTTATTATTGCATCGTACCCTTTTAAAATGTGCGGCGAGCCTACCGCTACGACTTTCATGCCTGCAGCTCGCGCTGCATCTATTCCCGACTGTGCATCTTCAAATACGACGCAATCATCCACAGCGATATGCATAGCCTTTGCACCTAATAAAAACACTTCGGGGTCAGGTTTAGAATAGTGTACAGCATTGCCGTCTATGATGGCGTCGAAGTAAGGTAGTATACCCGTTCTTTCCAGTATAATACGGGCATTCTTGCTAGCCGATCCTAAAGCAATTTTTTTATCATTTGCCTTAAGCCATTGCAGTAAAGGAAGGGTTCCCAGTAAAACCTCACCCTCGTTCAGCTCTTGGATAAACGATAGGTACCAATCGTTTTTCGTTGATGCTAAGCTATCTATCTCTTCTTCTCCTTTACGCAGCCCACCCCAATCCAAAATCTTTTTTAAAGAATCAATTCGGCTTATACCTTTCAGCTCCTCATTTTTAGCTTCATCAAAGGGAATACCCAGTTCGTCACTTAAGCGCTTCCATGCCTTAAAATGGAAAACAGCCGTATCGACCAATACGCCATCCAAATCAAATATGACGGCACGCGCAGCTTCTAATAGCTTTTTCACGGTATCCATTTTTTTAATGATGAATGGTAAAAACTCTTGTTTCAAATCCCTTCAGCTCAACAGCCTCTACGCCTTGCGATACCAAAGGATTCAAAACATCCTTCAGCTGACCTCCTTTAATCATGTTATCAAATCGTTTCAACTTGACATTCCTTCCTTCGCTATTCAGATTCATAATGACCAGTATCGTATCCGAATCGTTGTATCGGAAATACACATACACATTATCTTCAGGCACATAATGTCTTAGCTTACCCGTTTGTAAAACAGCGTGTGACTTTCTAAACTGTGCCAACGTCCTGATATGAGAAAACACCTGCTCTTCTTCTTCGCTACGCCCCGCAACGGTGAACTTACTGACCTGATCTGCGGGAAATCCTCCCTTAAAATCTTCACGCAACAAACCATCTGGATTGTTAAAATTTTTCATCAGTACCTCAGCTCCATAATACAATTGTGGTATTCCTCGACAGGTCAACAACCAGGTCATCGCAGATTTATACTTCTCTACATTTTCGCCAACCACAGAAAAAAAACGATCCTTATCATGGTTATCTAAGAACAGAACATTGGCATAGGAATTAGGATAGAGATAATCGGCACCCAATGTGGTATACAATCGATTGGCACCATTTTTATCCTCCTTAAGCGCATCTGAGATCGCATAGTTTAACTGAAAATCGGTAACCCCATCAAGCTTGGTATCGATCGACTGACCTACTTTTTGGCCGCCCAAAAAGTAAGCCTGATTTGCAATACCCGGCACCCAGGTTTCTCCGAAAAAGGAAAAACCAGGATATTCATCACGGATACGATCGGTCCATTGCGCCATAAAATGCAAATCATTATACGGATAGGTATCTATTCTAAAGCCGTCAATACCTGCATACTCAATCCACCAGATATGACTCTGTGTTATATAATTAGCAACAAAGGGATCTTCTTGATTTAAATCAGGCATCGTTTTTACAAACCAACCTTTCTGCATAATAGCACGATCTTCGGCCGCAGCGTAGGGGTCAAATATAGACTGATCTTTGTAGGTAGTCTGT
>JAITLW010000352.1 GCA_031277715.1 Sphingobacterium sp.
GGTCTTGCAAAAGTTAACTTATCTGCAACTAAAAAGTATGGTATTATCTTAGCCGGGCAATCTAATACAGAAGGGCGTGTTCCAATAGCGCAATTACCTTCATACATTCTGAACAACGACAATACCGTACCTAATGTTATGATGTGGAATGATCAGACGAAAGCGTTTGCACCTTTTAAGTATGGGGTCAACACAGGGGCTAGTGCACCAGGTGAAGCGAGTACCTTAAATCTATATGCTTACGATTCTATTGCAAGTTATCTTCTTGCTCAAAATAAAAATAGAACAATATATCTTGTAAAAAGAGCTGTTGGCGGTACTGCTATTGACATAACAGGAACTTCCGGTGGTGGATATTGGACACCTTATACTGAAGATATAACTCAAGGTAGAAAGCTAATTGAGGAGTTCAAGACTAAGATTCTTAACGCTATTGCCGCTAATCCCGATTTAGAGATTAAGGCCGTATTATGGCATCAGGGCGAAGGAGATTCTACCGCTACAGCAAAGGTAAAGTATTACCAGAACTTCAAAAATGTGATTTCATATATCAGGGGTATTGTTGGTAATCCAAAGTTGCCCTTCATTTTCGGAACCATATCTCCATTGTCTGCACAATATACAGCAGAAGTACATCTGGCACAAGTTGAGATAAATCAGGAGGACAAATTTGTTTATCTGATAGATATGTCAGATGGCACTTTGCTTGACTCATATCACTTTGATGCTACTAGTACTCAGAATCTTGGACAAAGAATGTTTGATGTTTTAAAGAATATAGTGTAATGACAAAGAAAGAATCAATACAATATATCCAAAGAGTCGTCGGGGCATACCCTGATGGCGTCCTTGGGATAGGAAGGGGCAAACATGACAGCTAAAGAGAGAATAAAGGAATTACAGAAATTTGTCGGGGCAGATCCTGATGGATTTATAGGTGAAGAAACGTTGTCAAAGTTCGCAGTTAAGTTTGGCCGCACACGCGTGCAAACAATACATTTCTTTGCGAACATTCACCACGAAAGCGGAGGGTTTACAATCGTTCGCGAGAATATGAATTATACTGCTACACGAATTATGCAAATTTTCGGTGTAGGTATACACTCGGCAAATGTTACTGTGGCAGAAGCTGGGCGTTTGGCTGGTAACCCTTGGGATTTGGCAGAACGTGTTTACGGTTTAGGCAACCCGAAAAAGGCGGCAGAACTCGGAAATACTAAACTAGGTGACGGATGGAAATATCGTGGAGGTGGCGCATTGCAATGTACTGGTGGCTTTGATTACAAACGGTATGGTGGTCAGGAATTATACGACAATCCAGATTTGATAGGAGAATCTGCATATTACTTCACAACGGCATTAAAGGAATTTGATGCTAAGAATATTTGGAAATATGCCAAGGATTTATCAGAAGAAAGCATCTTAAATGTTGCACGGATTATTAATGTCGGTCGAGTCGATACAAAGGTGATTCCTAATGGCCTTGGCGACCGTCGGGCTAAGGTTAAATATTACGCTAATTTGTGGAAATAATGGCAGAGGAAAAAGACGATTTTATTGACAGAAAAATTGACGGTGTAGGAAAGTTTACACAATGGATAAAGGACAATCCAATGGCTTTTCTATGTGCTTTTGAGTCTGCCTTGCTTTTAATATTCATTTGGTTGTATGTTGGAGCAAAAAATGAGAATATATCCTTACTAAAGGACTCAAGTAAACAGGTGCAGGACGAAATCAGAAAGCAATTACCGGTAGAGCTTAGACCAGCAGTAGAGAAAGAAGTAAGCAAGCAAACGGCGCCAATGCGCGAGCAAGTGGACACGACTACCAGTCAGATAAAACAGATCATCAGGGAGGTAATAAGATGAAAAAATTAGTATTGTTATTGATGCTATTAGGGTCGGTTACTCTGATCTCATCAAACGGAAAACAAAAGGTAAATAAGCCAGATTTAGTAAACAGCTTGGATAGCCTTAAGCAATCAGTTATCGAGCTTAATTCGATTTTGAATTATGCTAAATAAACTTATCGCATCGGTGGTCATAGTGACCGCCTTTGCTTCCTGTGACCTTTTCCGAAAATCAACCAAACATGTTGAAAAGCATTCTTTGGAAGTTGTCAGTAAACGTGATAGCTCATTGTCGGAGAAAACGCAAAAAGACAGCCTAAAGCGAACTGTTAAGGTTGACAAGGGTACAATAGTGACTGAAACGGAAACTACCACTGTGACCGAGAAAAATGGTGGTAAAGTTAGTGGTACGGTTAGCGTTGATAAGGTTAAGTCAGGAGCTGCAATATTGCTAAAAGATAGTGCTGGATTTAAGATATTGGTTCAGCTCGATACTCTTAAGCAAACGTTAACAGTAAAGTCGGAATCTCCTGGAAAGAAGATTACTCAGTATACTAAACAAACGGTAACCGAAAATATGGATTATAAGGAAGAAAGCGAAAAGAAAGTATTTGAACATGTAGAAAAGCAAGTAGCCACTTCACAGGAACATCGGCAGAAGGAATCGACTAAAATAGAGGATATCCAAAAGGAGCCTAAAGGTACAATGATGATTTGGGGAGCGATAGGATTTCTTATTGTGATATGCGGAGTTATTTGGGGGGTAAGAAGAAAGTAGGGTGGTCGAGTATCATTTATTTCTATTTAAGATGATAAAATGTTAATTTAGGCTTTTATTAGCCATATTAATCTATTCCATGTTAAAAGAAATAAAAGATAAATCACTAGAATTAGCTGAAAATAGTGCGGATACAGTAATAAGCACTGTTACAAGTAGGTTCAAAAATCCTTTTGTTGCGTCATTTTGTTTATCGTGGATTTTATGGAATTGGCATGCTATAATTTTTTTAATATTTTCTTCGCAGGCAATAGAATGCAAATTTCCATATATAGAGAAGTATTTCTACACTTGGGAAGGATACAATTGGGACTATTATCCATATTTTATTAAATGCTTAGTGTTGCCATTATTTTCAGCCTTATTTTACATTATTGCTTTGCCCTACTTAGATAACCTTTTTACAAAAATTAATAAGAAGGCGTATGAAAAGAAACGCGAAGATTTTGAGGCAGAAGATTTGGTTATCATTACGCATGAGGAAAATAAAAAACAGAGGATCTTTGAGATTCAAAATAAGGAGGCGGAAAGCACTAAATTAAAAGGTTTACAGGAGCAAATTATTGAACAAAATAAGGAAATTAGTGATCTTAGAGCTTATAATGAGAAAACGAGAAGATCTTTTATTGAAGAGAACACTGCTCTACAATCTGGTTACGAGGATCAAATAAAGCAATTACGAGATACAATTAATGATCAGGGTAGAACTATTAATAATATTACTCACGATAGTGAAAACATAAGGAAAGAATCTAATGATAGATTGGTGCTCCTTTCTGATTCCAATACACAACTGAATGATGCTTTAATCTCTCTCAATACTAATTCTGAATTGGCTGTTAAATTGATCGATAGGATTTTGACGGAAAGCAGATTTATTGATGAGGCTTATATAGCGCAGCTCCATAGTGAAAGTTCAAATTGGATTGCTGATCAAGATTTTGTTATGAGGATAAAAGAATTGCTAAATAAGAAAGGAAAGCCAGATCTTTTCCTTTCTTATTTTGTGTTTTTAGAACACGATGCAATTCAATCACCCATTGTTGGACAGACAATTAAGCAAATTTTTCAATTATTGGGTGGTTATAGAAGGGTTACTACAGAAAATAGGTATACAAAATTCGTTTTTGATTCTAACAATAAAATCAACGTTGATCTATTGGCTAGCACGCTTTCAGGTTATCCAAATATTTTATTAGCTAATGTTCAACAATATGGACGTATGGTAAATGATGAACATTATAAACATATGGGATACTGATGAAACAAAACTAAAGACTAGTTGTTATTAAAGTCTCCATTATAAAAAAACATTTCATTTGTTAAGGTCGAGCCTGGTAACTCGACCTTTTTTTATTTTATTAAAACTAATGAGCAATGGATATTGTATTATAATTACTTTAATATTTAGGCAGTATTTAACAAACCTTGAGATCCTCCCAGACTCAAGGTTTTTTT
>JAITLW010000418.1 GCA_031277715.1 Sphingobacterium sp.
CCGGCATAAGACTTTAGCTGGTGCGTGGTTGGTCGTAACGGTTGTACTTCAGGAGTGTTTTTGGTGGTATCTTTCGGCTTTTTTAAGCCTTCAAGTGCTTCTGCATTCCAATCATAATACTTTAATCCTAACACTGCGTCTGCTATCGTATTTCTTATTATAGCTGTTGTCCCCGAACTATTTTGGTTAGTCAGTACGACAATACCGATGCTATCTGTTGGAAAAAAGGAGGTGCTGGCACTGAAGCCATCAATATTTCCACCATGCTCGACCCGGTAGTGCCCCTTATAGCTAGCGAGCATCCAGCCAAAGCCGTATGTCGCAAACATGATGTCGGGTTTTACTTTGCCGGGCAGGCCAGCGGCAATGATTGATTGCGATGCTATGGCTTCGGATCTGTAGCTAGCAGGAATAACTTCTTTGCCTTCATAGCGGCCATCGTTTATCCATGCTTTCAGCCAATTGGCCATTTCATTGGCACTGCTATTTATCGCCCCGGCTGGCGACATGGCCGCAATGTCGAAATAGTTCATTCTTTTAATGGTTTTATCCTCTTTTACGGTATATCCTAATGAAATATTAGCATCGGCAGTCCATTCCCGAAGTGAGCAGTTTGACCGGTTCATCTGTAGTGGCACAAATATTTTTTCTTTAATATCCTGCTCCCATGTTTTTTTAGTCATCTGTTCGTCTAGGCAACCTAAGGCTAAATACATGAAGTTGTTGTACTGCCAGGCTGTTCTAATGGGTTTATTAGGCTCTTGGTATTGAATACGCGCTAATAAGCTGTCTTTAGCATGTGTAGGTGAGAGGTACCAGGATAGATCGTGTCTTGGCAATCCAGTGGTATGGGCCAGCATGTCGCGTACAGTAACCAGGTTGTTCATTTGGTCGTTGTAAAACTTTAGAGTTGGTAAATATGATACCGCAGGTTTATCTAAGTCTACTTTTTTTTCGTTGACCAATTGGCCGATCAGCGTGCCTGTAAATGCCTTACTACAGGAGCCTATTGCAAATAGGGTGTTGGCATCAGCAGGAAGTTTTTTCTCTAGGTCCCTATAGCCAAAGCCTTTGCTATAGATTACCTTGTCTTTGGAAACTACGGCAACTGAAAAGCCGGCGACATTCCAATCGTTACGGATCTGTTCCAAGGTTTTATCAAGTGCAAGCAGCTTATTTTCGATCGTGTTCTGTTCCTTTTTTTGAGCAAAAGCTACTGTGTGGAGCAATAGAATGAGAATAAAAGTTAGTCTTTTCATTATAGTTGGGACGATTTGTAATTTCATAACCTAAATGGAGGTTTCCATCCATCTTTGGCTAGTGGTTTTCTAAAGTTATAAAATCATTTTAATTATTAATGTAATTATGTTCCACAACACTCAAAGTCCCTGAGAGATTTTGAGTTGAAAAATTGTAGTTATTGGTAGACCAACGAATGTTTTTCTTTAGTGAAATTCTTTCCGTTTGCTAATAACGGTAGAGGTTAAATGGGCAGAGTTGTTGTAGACCATGGTGATGGATTCTGTATGATGTTGCGGTTGCTGGAGCGAAGGAAGGAGTAGCTAAATAGTATTTAGAGTTTAGTATTTAGATTTTGGATACTAGGATTAGCAACACAGGCCCCGAGCGTATCGGGGCCTGTATTGCTACTATATAAAGGCGTATTAAAACTCTTCCTGTACGATCTGATGGTTTACCATTGCACCGGCGATATTTCCTGTCGAAACAGCATAGGCTACGGATCGCATCATGCCCGCGCAGTCTCCGGCGGCGAAAACACCTTGTACGGAGGTCTGTTGCAACGTGTCGGTTTTGATATGCCCTGCTTCTGTCAATACACAACCGAGTTGCTCCGGAATAGCGGAATGCTGTACAAAAGGAATACCCGCATATAAGGCTTCAAAATTTTCCATTGTACCATCACCGAATACCAGAGCGCTGATCTGTCCGTCCTGATGGAGGATCTCCTGTATTTTTTTAGGGAGGATGCGGATATTGTTCTGCTCTAATTTTGATCGCAGCTCCTCCGAAAAGGTAGTGTCTCCAGACGGAATAAGGGTTACGCTATCCGTTAGATTGCGGATCAGTCCTGCTAAATGTAGTGCTCTTTCCGAATCACAGAGGATGGCTGTTTTTTTGTGCCTGAACTCATAGCCGTGGCAGTAGGGACAATGGATAACCGATTTTCCCCAACAGGCACCGAATCCCTTGATATCGGGAAAGAGGTCTTTGATTCCAGTGGCTAATATTATTTTTCTGGTATGGAATGTCCTACCGGAGGCTGTATGTATTTCAAAACCCTGTTCGGTTTTCTTGCTGCTTTCGGCAGTATCCGATAAGAAATCTACTGTATCGTACTTCAGTACCTGTTCCTTGGCTAGGGTAGCGATTTCGCCGGGGGCGCTGCCATCGTGTGTGATAAAATTATGGGAGTGTGGCGTGTACCGGTTACAGGGCTTGCCACTGTCGATGATCAGTACCCGACGGAGCGACCGCCCTAAGGACATGGCGGCGGATAGGCCTGCATAGCTCCCTCCAATGATTATAACGTCAAAATCTGTATTCTCCTGCATCGTGTATTTGTTTGTGAGTCTACTGTGTCTTGATGCAAAATTAGATATAAAAATAATTAAAAGCAATATTGTTGCATTTATTAAAAAATTAAGAAGTCTTGATGAAGATGGTATGGAGACGGAAAATAGGTGAAAGTTAGCTTATCGTAATTGAACTATTAATTTTACAATCTCGAAAAATATAATTAATTTGCTATCGTTTAATAAAGATCTATACTACTGACCTGATGAAGATTAAACTCAATGATTTAACAGATTCAGACCTATATATTTATTTTAAGGAGGGGGATGAACAGGCGTTCGAAGTTGTGTTTAAACGGTATTTTAAACGGCTTCGTGCATTTGCATTGACTATACTTAAAGATGAATACATTGCTGAAGAATTAGCTATAGATGTGATGTTGCGGTTGTGGAATAAAAAATCTGATCTTGCATTCGATAACTCCCTGCAACCCTTTCTATTCAAATGTATTAAGAACGGGGTGTTGGATCATTTGAAAAAGAAAAAGATTGTTACAACTTCTATCGATGAGCTGAACGAAACGCTAGAAACGTCTTACCTGAGTGCGGATTCGCAACTGTTGGCAAAAGAGCTCGAAGAAAAATATAAAGTCATATTAGCCGAGTTGCCCGAGCAGCGACGCCTGATTTTCCATATGAGTCGAATAGAAAATCTGTCTAACCAAGAGATTGCGGATAGGCTTAACATTTCTTTGCAGACTGTGAAAAATCAAATCAGTACTTCTCTAAAACATTTTAGAAAGCATTTTGATGACAAAGATGTTTCCATTTTCCTGTGCATAATAGGATTGTTGTTTCATCGGTAAAAGCGGCGCTATCGTAACATCAAGATGGAAAAGGAGTAAGGGTCACTTGAGTAACCCTATACTCCGTACTAAACACACAATCTTTTTATTCGGCAAGCGTGCCGAAGAAACCGGTGAAGGTTATATTCGGGTTATCAACACCTTTAAATTGGCCTAAGAACATATCTCCTGATTCGTAATAGTCTAAGGTGTATCTGCTGACAATCATCAACCGGAGAAAATCCTGTACATAATCCTGTATAAGACTGGCATTGACATGTTCGGGGATATCCGCTTTTAGTTGTCCTGGGGTAAATTTGTACACTCCGGCATCGGTCTTGGTATAATTGAAAGGAAATATCGCGACGAAATTCGACTGTCCCATTTGAAAATGGACCGAAATATTCATCTGTTTGCTTTCTTCGACAAAGTCAAAATCGCCCAGCATAAACGCCGCTTCGTAAGGGCTGTTGAAAAACTCCATTGTCGAATTAAACCAGGCAAGGTAGGCGTCGTCCGACCAACCTTCTAGCGCGTAGTAGGTAAATGGATTAGGGGCCGATATGGTCGACGGTATGCCGTGTCCCAAGAAAAGATGCATTGGTATGATAGGGACTCTTGAACCTATTAGATCTATACGCTGATTGCCCTCCTGAGCGTACAGTTGTGTTTTCGTAGGATCTATGTACAATTGTCTTACTTCTTTACCATTGATCAATAAAGGTGTTTTAAAATTAATGTGATTGATCCCGTAGGATATGTAAGAGGTGGTCGTAATGAGCTTGTTGTTCTCGACGTAGTAAGCAATGGCCGATCGTTCATTTTGATCAATCATTATTTGCACCGCTTTTCCATTTCCATATAGGAAGGAGTGAAATCTGTTGGTGTTGAAATAATTGAAGGTATTCCATAACGAGTGATATAAGGCGGATCCATTGTAGGCATTACGCTCTTCTACTGTGGTACGGACCAACTTTAACTCGTCGCCATGTTGATTGCCCAATAAAACCACGGTATCCTGAACGGCATAACGGAAGGTGTAGCTGGTATCGGCACTAACTTTATATCGACCTTGCTGTACAAAGATGGCATCCAGGTAGCTACCTAGGGAGAAGTTGAGCACGGCATTGCCAGCATTGGCCTGGAGGCGGTAAGAAGTGGTTGTAAACTGATTGCCGGCATCAGGGTATAAATCCGACAGCATGTTTACCTCTCCTTTTTCGGACAGGGTAACATATAAGCCATAGGCTTTGCCTGTATTTTTTGTCGTTAGTATGGCTTTCCAGGCCGACTGCCCGTCTATAAAGTTGGCCTTGAAGTGAGCGATAGCTTCTTCATTGCTCTTAAATACCGGCTCCACTTCATAGGCCTCTAGCTTGTCTTTTTTACAGCTGCTGATCCCTAGTAGGAGTAGAACGAAGATGAAGAGTTTATTTATTGTTGACATAGTTTTCATATTTTATTCCAGGGTGCCTAAAAATTTAAAGTTCGGGTTGCTCGAACTCTGCCCATATCCCATCAATTCGTTGTCGACCACTTGGTAATCGAAACTGAAGTCGCCGTTTACAAAACCTTGTAAGACTGGAATCATTGCTTCGAAAATATAGGTCGCATTGCCGTCTACCGCTTTCTCATAAAAGAATTTATACTTCTCATTTTCCATGGTGTAGTAGAAGGAATAATTCGCTACAAAGCTTTCATTACCCTGCTGGATGACGAGGGTCAGTAACATGGTTTTTTCTTTCTTGTCAAAACGTACCGCTAGGTAAGGAAATTTAGATCCAGCGGTTAGCATGGTGCGCATTTGATTAAGGGCAGCAGTTCTTCTGGCATTAAAATCGGAACCTGATCCAGGTACATTTTCTTCAAATGGAATCAAGATGTAGTCAAATTGAACTCCCAACATCTGGTTGAAGCTGAATAAAGGGGTGCTCGAGCTGAATAGCGGTGTTTCTTTGGCTCCGTCTAGCCCAACGAGGAAAGAGCTTGCCTTGTCCAGAGAGAAGCGGTTTATTTGTGTTCCTCCATAGCGTATGGGGCTTTCTAACTCCAGGTAGTTTAAACCTGAAAAGGCAAAGCCTACGGATTTATTTTGCACCTGCTGAGCGCTGTCATAGGTAAGTGTCAGCTTTTTTGTTCGCATATTGAAATTCAGTGCGACAAGGTCTCCCGCTTTTGTCATGATATAAGGAAAACGGTTTGTGTTTAGAAAGTCAATAGTACCTGTTTTTAGAGCCTGTAGATTACCGGCTTTGTAGGCATTGGACTCCTCTTGGCTCGCTTTAACTAGGAGTAGCTTTGACCCGTTCAGATTACCACGCATCCAAATACTGTCGGTAGAGTTCTTTAAAATAGAAAACTCAAAGTCGGAATAGTATCCCCAGGCGGGTTTGCCGCCAAAGACGTTGGGATCCGGATCTGCCAATAGATGGATGTAAGAATAGGTGTCAAAGTAAAGGCTGGGTAGTAAGGCCGCTTTAAGACGGTAGGAGCTTTCCTTACTGCTATGGGTTGATTCGTCCGATATGTCGGCCAGCATTTGTACTCTGTTTTTGCCGTCAAAATTAAAGAGAAAACCGTAGCCACCACCTTCCTGTGTGTAGAGATGCCCCTTCCAACCGTAGGGGGCGTCTTTTAGTAGGTTTTCATATTTCTGCATGGCTTCGGACAGCCTTTCGTCCGGTCGCAGTCCCGTATACATATCTTCCTTTTGACAAGAAAAGAGAAGTGGGATCAAAGCCAATAATATATAGATTTGTTTCATTGTAGTCTGGTCTTATTTGATAAATTCCTGAATAGCTTTTTGCGTATCCGCTTGCAGTGTTCTGAAGTTGATACCATATTCGCGTTGAAAGTAACGAACGACGATATCCTCTTTCTTACGCAATATATTGCGGGCTTCTACCGGAAGATTAGGGTTGTTCGCGACGGTATCAAAAGCCTGCTGCCCATAGACTAAGAGGACGGATACGGTTTCTACAAAATCCTCATCGGGGCTGGCCTTGGCATAGGCTGTGACGAGGCCCTGGGACTGTGCAAGCTGATCGGTGCTATTGAACCAGGCAGCGGTATAATGCTGCGGATTGAGTGATTTCCATTCGACTGGATAAAGTCTGTTTTGGTGCAGGATATGGGCAAATTCATGGTGAATGGTATGGAGCATCTGTACGACCTGATCGGGGCTCTCTTTTGCAAATTTATTGACGACCATAAGTACGATTTTACGCCCACCTTCGGCCTGTCCAAGTACGATAGTGCCATCGTTATTATGCTCGGCACTTCCAGCCAGCATGAATACTTTAGGGCTGTATTTTTTGATGAAATCTTCGCCTGCGGATTTGACATAGGGCGCTATCCAAATATCGCGGACTGCGGTCATGACTAGTTCTACTTTATCCTCCTTGACGGGAACAAGGTTACGTAGGTAGTTTAATTCAAAGGGATCCCATTTATATTTTACCTCGATGTTATAGGGCGAGACAAAATTGGTCTCCAACCACTTGTCAATTGGTCCGGCAACCCAGGTCTCGCCCCCCAACCCTAATATGGGGGCATCGGGCAATACTTCACTTTTCGAACAGCTCATGGATAAACCCGCGAGCAGGAGTATGCTTATAATAGTTGTTTTCATCTGTGTTTTTCTTTTTTAAATGCAGTACATTGTTGTTTTGCTGATCCCTGATTATCTTGGATTGAGCTGTATACCTGAACTCTGTGCCTCTTCGGGCAACTGGAAGACACGCATAGGATGGTTGGGGCCGAGAATCATGACCTCTCCTTTATCAGTTTTGTGCTCTACGGTCAGATTATGACGTACGATATCGAACCAACGCTGCCCTTCGGCCAGGAAGTATACCCGCTTAAAATCGAGGATACAGTTCAGAATGGCTTGTTTGTTATCCTGTGTTTTATAAAAGGCCAAGAGCTTTTTCATATTGACTTCCAGGAGATCGTCAAAGTAGATCGGGAACATATAGGAGTGGATAAATTTGGTCGAAGCAAAGCGGTTAATATCTTCCAGTGCCGCATCATAGTTGCCCAGCATGGCGTGACTCTCTGCACGGTTAAATAATACTTCTTCACTGCTGAATAAAGGAACCATATTATAAGGGACACCTGATTCTGCATGTAGACTTTGTTTGACAAAATGCTCCCGGAATTTGGGAATATTTAGACTGAGCTCGTTACCATAGACATTGTACGCCCAGATGCCGGTAGTAACATTGGGTGAACTGAAAAGCTTGGCCATCAGGTTGCTGGTCAGCCCATACCGGTAGCTGTAGTATGATCTGCCCCACACCGAAGGGGTCTCTACCAAGAGTAAGTTGGCCGGATTGTCAGCCCGCGTGTATTGAGCCTGTAGTTCGAGGTATTGATAGCTGCGGTAGGTTTCGCTATTTACTGGACGTAAGCTGGAGGTTACGGCATCTCCTGGGAATGCCGCTTCAGCGTGTGTAATAGCGGATTTATAGTCGCGTTTGAATAGATAGAAACGGGATGCGAAAGCGTGAGCCGCGACCTTGGTGAAGTGGTATTTGGGCGACTTGTACTTGCTGTCATCCAATAAGGGGAGACCCTCCAATAGATCCTTTTCAATGTTTTCATAGACGGAACCTACGGTACCCCTTGTATATTTTTTGATGACTATATTTTCTGTTTCGGTGACATAGGGTATCCCCGGATCTGATGCCGACGAATTGGTGGAGTAAGGTTGTGCAAATAGTACGGACAACATAAAATGAGCATAGGCACGAGCTACTAAAGCTTCTCCTTTGTAAGCCATATATTTTTCGGGATTCGGGGCATTGGCAATTACCTCAAGAGCTTGATTGGCTGCGGCAATAGCCTTGTAGGAGGCATTCCAATAGAATATCGGGCCATCTATTCCGGTCTGATCGGCATCACGGAAGTTGAACGGATTGATATTGACCAGGTCAATAGCGCCAGCGCCTTTGTCTTCCACATTGTCTGTCATGGATTCCGTAAATGGGATATAGTTCGCTTGTGGGTAAGCGGTTGCTAATAGCTCACCCACTTTTTCGGGGCTATCAAGCTCGGTTCGCATATCGGGGCTCTGTTCCAGGTATTTACTACACGAGGAGGCCATAATATAGGTTGCTATAAAGCTGATTTTTAGATATGTTTTTGTCTTCATCGTTATAATCCTACTTTTAGTGAAAAAGTGAACTGCCGTGGTATTGGCATGGCCACACCGCCTGATCCTAAGAATTCGGGATCTTGTCCACGTAAGGTCTTGTCCGAGTATAGTAACCAGAGGTTGTTTCCGACTAGACTGATGGAGCTACTTTTTATTGGTAAGTTGTTGAATATTTTTGTTGGTAAGGTATAGGTCAGCATGAGTTGCTTGACCCGAATAAAATCGCCTTTTGCTACGCGTGCTGTGGAGTAATTGTAGTTGTTATAGGGATAACCATCGATCAATTGGGCTCCGCTCCGGGCATCCATAATAGAGGGGGCAATATCATCACCAAAGAGAACCCATCTATCCAATAGATCTTCGGGGGTGGCATCCAGTTCCGAATAGGAAGCGCTGAATGCTGGCCTTAGGCGTACAACATTTCCGGTACTGAAAGTCACTAAGGCCGATAGCTTAAGGTTTTTGTAACCTACGGTGTTAAAGAACCCTCCCGTCAATAGCGGGTCGATGGCACCTTCATAATGTAGAAAGTCTGTTTTTTGGCTTTGAAGATAGACGGATTGCGAGATATCGCCATTTTCGTTGATAAACTGTGGCACACCCAGCTCTTTGTTCAACCCAACGTAAGGAATGGAGAATAGGGAGCGTTGCGGGTATCCTTCTTTGGCTCCACCATCGGGACCGATCAGTGACCATACATTGGGCTCGTTTTTGAGATTGGTGATTTCGGATTTATTGTACCCAAAGTTCAATTGACTGTTCCAGTTCCATTTGTCGGACTTGACTACATGGCCGCCAACAGTGACATCCAGACCTTGTGATTTCATGTCTGCATAGTTGGCGACCTTGACGGATTCTCCGCCGATACCACCGGTGCGTATCAGACCGATAAGGTCGTAACTCTGGTGTCTGTAATAGTCTACGACCAGCGAAAGTCTATTCTGCAACAAACCGACGTCGATGCCGATATTGGTTTTATAGAGCTTCTCCCAGGTCAACTCGGAGTTTTCGAGGTTGATTAGTTCAATGATAGATTCTCGTTCTGTAAGATAAGGTCTGTTGGCCGCAGCATTCATCAGTACAATACTGGAGTTGGTGGCAGGACCTGAGCTGGCAGTCAATCCGTAACTGGCTCGTATGATAGCCCGGCTCAGGAGACTTTGCTGTGCGAAGAAGTCTTCTGCATCGATGTTCCAGGAGCCCGAAATATTCCAGGTGGGCAACCACCTCGCGGTGCGTGTTTTTCCCATTAGATTGGACCCGTCATAGCGTAGGGTACCGGCGAGATTGTACCTGCTGTTGTAGCTGTAACTACTATTCAAGCCATAAGCCAAAAAGCGGTCGTATTTGCGCTCCATACCATAATAAGTGGAGCTTCCTTCAACCACCATCTTGACAAAGTTGGGGTCTAGGTAGGGCACGCCACCCTTGTCAAACTGATAGCCGTAACCATCAAAAAACTTGAACTGGCGATCGGCATAGCGTAGCTCGGTAAAAAGGTAGGAGCGGAGCTGATTTTTGTCATCAAACTTCTGATCAAAATCCAACGAGTTTCTGACATTATAACTCGTTAGGTAGCTATCATTCGTTTTATAAAATCCGCCGTAAGGTAATACAACAAAAGGCTCAGCTTCTGGATTGTTCGGATCGCGGTACAGGAATTTATTGGATTGCCTGATGGTCGCATCGCCGTCTGCACGGTAGGCCATAGGCATATTGGAATCTTCGTGTATATTGTGTTCCTGATTTGTTTTGGCGTACCGATAGGCTCCTTCAAAACTGTACTTTAAGTTTTTGAGAATGTTGTAACGGAAATCCCCCTGCATCTTAAAATCTATAAAGCTTAGATTGATATAGTTGTTGTCGAGTTCGTGAAGAATGTTGAATGGAGCAAAATTGCGTCTGAAATATTCGAGGTTTCCATTTTCATCATAGGCTGTAAGTACCCGTGAGGTGTTCAGTGCATAGGAGTAAGGGTTTATGTCAAAATCCCGGGCATACTGGCCTTCTACCGGATTGCTGACACGGCCCAGTGTGCCCGGTGCCTTTTGGTTACGGATGGATCCTTGTGTGATCAGCCCATAACTGACACGATCGTTGGGTGTAAAAGTAGCCCTGACATTTCCGGTAAAGCGCTCGACATTATCGCCTTTGCTCCAGCCATTATCTTTCAGAAAACTGCTGGATGCATATATTTGCGACTTTGTCGTCCCCGAAGATACGCTCACGGCGTGTTCCTGCATAAACGAATTGTCAAATAGGATGTCAAACCAATCGGTGTTCGCATAGGCATACCGTTCGAGAAATGAGCGTCGGGATACAGGATCGTTTTTTAAACCGAATTTTCCGGAACTCTTATCATATTCATTAATAAGATCGGCCATTTTTACATATACACCGCCACTGGCAAATCGGGCTGTCTGTCCGAAGTTGAGGAAGCCTTTGCGTTCCAACTCGGCATATACGGACATCTGGTCGTAGGAGTTCATGATGTTGAACTGGTTGTAGCTTGGCTTGAGGTATGTCGAAAAATTGCCGGTATAGGAAACTGTCGGCTCTCCGATTTTACCACGCTTTGTGGTGATTACAATAACTCCATTCATGGCGCGTGCCCCATATAGCGATGTTGCAGCAGCATCCTTTAATATCTCGAAGCTCTCAATATCATCGGGGTTTAGACCTGCTACAGAAGAACCAACTAAGGTGGCCGGATCTCCGGTGGACAGTTGTTCATTGGAGATATTGACAATATCTTCGATGATCATCCCATCGACCACCCAGAGGGGTTTGTTGTCTCCGCTGATAGATGTAGCGCCACGGACCCTGATTTTGGGAGCAGCACCAAATGTGCCCGATACGTTCTGTACGGATACACCGGCGACCTGTCCTTCTAGCATTCGACTGACATCGCTGATACCTTCGCGCTTGGCGTCTTCGGCTTTGATCTTGACAGAGGGTCCCGTGAACTGTCGCTTCTGTACCGATTGGTATCCAGTGACTACCACGTCCTCGATTTTATTAATATCTTCTACCAGCGTGATTTGTATATGATCACGCCCCCGCACGGCGATATCCTGATTGACATATCCGAGATAGCTGATCTCAAGGGTTGCATCATTGGGTGCCATGATGGTAAAGTTTCCGTCCTTGTCTGTCGTTGTACTCGTTTGTACTCCCTTGATACGAATAGATACCCCCTGTATAGGTGTTCCATCAGTACCCACGACTTTTCCTTTTGTCTGTTGCTGGATTTTGGTGTTGCTGGTATCTATGCCTGTAGACATAGCCGGTAAGGCTGTGCCTAGACAGAGACTAACCATAAGCAGCGAACTAAAAGTTTTTCGTTTGAAATTTAATTGTTTCATTACCTCTTACTTACTTGCTTTTTGATGATTAAGAGACAGAGCAATCCTGGCCTGGCTAATTTTTGGTTAGCCAGGGTGGGGATAATCTGTTTCGATATGGATTATTGAGTTACTTTAAGAATATTTTTCGAACAGCTTGATTTCTAGTGTCCAGTAAATAGATGGTGCCATCCCGGGTTACATACATATCCGCTTGGTTCGTCGATCCGCCAGCATTGTGGAGTGTACCATCCTTGAATGTATTGTCGGCAAACTTTAACACGGTGCTTACTTCTCTTGTCGCCGTATTTATCTTCCGAATGGCGCCGTTGATGAAGCCATCCAGGAGCAGGAGTTCCTGTGGACCTGATTTTATGATGGATCCTAGTTTAAAGCCAAGACGTGCATTGTCTCCTATGCCATCTTTGTAACCATAGTCTGAGTAGCTTCCCACTATACCGGTAGGTAGATTAAAGAAGGTGTCATAATCGTCGATAAGTCGGTACAGGAAGTTATTAGGCCCAATGGCAAATCGCCGGTCACCTATATAGGTGTTATAATTGTTGGAGCTTATGAGTTTCATTTCTACCCGGTTGCCGGTTGCTTTGGGGATATGGTAAAGCTGTCCGTTTTCCCGTAGTGCATAGAAGTCTCCGTTTTCTACCAACAATACATTTTCAGTACCGGTACCTTCGATATAGGTTTCTACGTTTTCACTATTAGCACGTATGATCCGTATGGCCGAGTTGTTTTTTTCGGCAATATAGAGGTTATCCTGCTGATCAATCCATAATCTGGCTTCGGAGTATCCCATATTAAATAGGGATTTGTCCCGTGTACTATTTGCATATCCTGCTTTGCCTGTGCTACTGCCTGCGAACAGACTGACCTGACCCGATGGGGTGACCTTTTTAATGACATTGTTAACACATTCGGCTACATAGATGTTACCTTTACTATCCACAGCCAAGCTTCCGTTGCGGAGTTGGAAGTCAAAGATATTTGTATTAGGTCCACCGGCAATGGTGACGATTCCCGCTCTGCGGAATAGGTTTGGAGCATTGGCGATTAGACCATTGCTGTGCACTTGTAACTGACCCGTACTTAGGTTGGCAGGAGCTATTACTTTGATCTCTGAACTGTTTGCTGAAAGGATCTGTGCCTGCACACCGTTGAAGTAAACCTGATTTTGATTCATATCGGCGCTGAATCCGATTCCCTTGATGGTTACTTCGGTACCCGCGAGCCCATTGTCAGGACTTACACTTCGGATGCCCAGATTCTGTTCGGTAAATTTAGGACCTACTATAGCCTGACCATTTACATTGAGGACAAGATCTCCAGAACCGATACCACTTGGAAGAATAAACTTGATCTCCGAGAAGCTTACGGACGATGGGGTGATTTCTTGGCCATTGACCAAGACTTTGTTTTCATCCAATACCGTGCTGAAATTTAATCCCTTGACCATGATTTCTGTTCCCGGAGGTGCACTGAGCGGACTCACTACTTCTATGCTGGGCGGAGGTACCATCGTAAAATCGGGTCCTGTGATCCGCTGACCGTTGATGGTGACGGATAGGGGCCCTGTTTCTGTTCCTTGAGGTACGGTGAGGACAATTTCTGTGGCGCTGCTCGATACTAAGGTAGCTGCACTACCGTTGATGTCGGCAGTCATTTGTGATAGTTCACCGCTGAATCCGGTACCTGTGACGGTGATGTGTGTGCCTACTCCTCCGGTACGGGGTTTGATGTCTTGGATGGTCTGATAGGTAAAGATAGGTCCGGTAGACTCCATACCATTGACCCGTATCAGAACTGCACCTGTTCCGGCATCTTTTGGTACCTGAGCGACCATCACGGTGTCCGAAACGCTGATTACAATCGATTCTTTGCCGTTGATATATGCCTTAGCAGGTTCTTTGATACTACTAAAACCTGTCCCTGAAATACGGATATGT
>JAITLW010000033.1 GCA_031277715.1 Sphingobacterium sp.
AAAATCAGCGTCCAACGCATACAAGCCCTCTTCTGCCAATTCAACAACTTTTGTCGCAGCATTGGCGGCTATGCCAAAATAGTCCTTTGCTTTTGCTTGTGGGATCCCTGTCAGGGCATCCGTGTTAAACTGCTTGTTATCATACTTTGCAATTGAACCAGCGTACAATGCTACGCGCGACAGCATACCATAAGCTGCACCTTTAGTTGCGCGTCCGCTCAGATTTGTTTTTGGTAGATTCTCAGCAGCAAAAGTTAAATCTTCAATCATAAAATCATAAACTTCCTGTTCACTAGAACGCGGTTTATCTTTCGAATTATAATCGCCTAATGACCTAAAAATAGGAAGGCTACCATGCAATTTTGCCAACCAGAAATAAGTATAAGCTCGGACATAACGGCCTTCTGCTTCATACATTATTTTTTGTTCTTCACTTAGTTTAGATTTTGTTCTTACCCCCTCCAGCATTTCATTAACACGTCTAATCCCAACAAAGCCTGGATTCCAAAAGTTCAATCCTACTGTAGCAGGAGAAAAATAATTAGAATTAGAAATCAAAGTATTAACAGTACCATTGCCCAAGGTATTGGAAGTAAATTTCATACCATCTGCCAGGGCATCCATAGCATTATTATAACCCAGATTCGGAAAATTACCGAACTGAAATTTTTGAAATACCCCATACATACCTGAAACGTATAGCTCAGCTGTACTGGGATCCGACCAGACACTCTCCTCAACAAGACGATCTTGTAGATTCAGATCCAGATTACACCCTTGAAAAGATATAGCCGCCAGTGCTAAAATCGCTACACTCGTTCTTTTTATAGTTGTTTTAATATTTTTCATGAGAATCACTTAATGTTAGTTAATGAATCGACCTCCTTAGAAAGTTACATTTAAGCCAAATTCAAAGATGCGCTGTTGCGGATAAAACCCGTTATTTACATTAGGCATCTCGGGGTCGATATACTTTAATTTATCCCACGTAAACAAGTTTGAGCCAGAAACAAACAGTCTGATATTCTCAACTTTTACCTGTTGCAACATTGCTTTAGAAAAAGTATAGCCTAACTGAGCCGACTTCAATCGTAAATAACTTCCGTCGCGCACCCATCCTGAGTTAGAAAAACCATTTTGATTGGAGATACCCGTTGCTTTATAAGCACTCAGTCGTGGAAATTCAGCATTCGGATTATCTGGTCTCCAAGAATTTTCAACTAAGAAATAAGGCGAGTTTCCGTAATTATAAAATGCTCTTGTAAATGGTGTATTGTCATCAACACCGCTAGTATTTGAAGAACCCTCATAAGTACCTGCCAAACTAATATTTACCATAGTTGCTCCTTGTAACAGTGCTGAAAAATCAAAGCCTTTATAAGCCAAATCTATATTCAAACCGAAAGTTAACTCGGGCACATTAGAGCGACCAATGTAAGTTTGATCCTCCGCTGCAGTAATTTTGCCATCCCCATTAAGATCTCTGAATTTAAAGAACCCAGGAGCCAAAGTACCTCCACTAGGTGTCGGGGTGTTTCTAGCCTCTTCCCAATCTTGAATTATTCCATCAGAGATAAATCCGATTTTGGTACCAACAGGCTTACCTATCAAACTCTTCCATGCTGGTGTGCCATCAGGTTCATCTCTTTTTAAAATGCGGTTACGAGCCCAATTCACATTACCTGTTATACCATATTTAAACTCTCCTACCCGATCATTATAACGCAACTGTGCATCAAAACCTCTATTATCTACAGAGCCCACATTGGCTAACGCCGGATAATAACCACCCATAGAACCCGGGTACAAATTGCTAACCCGCTCAAGTATATCATCTGTAAGACGGTAGAACCATTCAAAATCAAAACCCACTTTTCCATTTAAGAACCTAGATTCAAACCCCACATTCATAATACTAGACTCTTCCCATCTCAACGTTGGATTCTGCAAAGGATTGGTATAGATAGGCATTACTGGTTTTCCATCGATTACAACAGGAGGAGTGTGCGCATGCGGTAGAATATTATTAATCGTGGTCTGAGAAAAAGTAGATAAATAAGGGAAGGTACCTACCTGGGCACGGTCATTTCCAGCTCTACCATAGGAGGCTTTCACCTTCAGAAAATCAACCGTTTCTAAAGCTTTTGCAAAGAAATCTTCTCGAGAGACAATCCAGCCTAACCCCACCGCAGGAAACGACTTCCAACGGTTTTCCTTAATAAAGTTTGCCGAAGCATCCCATCTCGATACCAACTCCACAAGATATTTATCTTGATAAGCATAGTTTAAACGTGCTACGAAACCCGCTCTTGCCGTTTCCGCATCACTAGAGCCCGTAGCCGCAATTAGATCATTGGAATCTGTCGATCCGTAGTTAATTTCTTGAATAATAGAAATTGGAAAGTTACTAGCCCCAGTTGCAAAAATATTGCCCTTGCTCCCAGAATATTCATATAAGGCTAACCCCGTAAAGGTGTGGTCTCCCACAGTCTTACTGTAGTTCAAACTTGACTGCATCGTTTTTCTATAAGATGCTTGGTAATCCTGTCTAAGCGTTGTTTTCCCTATACCAGGCACCACATCCAGTGCTATATAATCACCTGTCACCTGATCACGGGCACGTCCCATGGTGCGGTAAGGCGTGGTCCATATTTTCCCCTCTCTTCCAGTAAAATCATAAGCGCCTTGTACTTTCAACACGAGTCCCTCTACCCCTGGCACACGAAAATCAAGATTCGCCTGCCCTTGAAATATATTGGATTTGTACTTCTGATATCCCGAGTTTTCTACAGAGGCGATGGGATTCACCCAACCAGCACCTGCTTGGTAAGCCGTCGGAAGACCATTGGGCGCATACATCGGCAAGTTAGGCAACATACGAACCGCTTGATAAAAAGGATTCATATATTCTGAATTATCCGGCGAAATCCCAGGCGTATTACTAACTTGATTACGTAACCCAACATTTAGTGTGAGTGTAAGATAATCATTGATGTCATTTTTCAAATTTGTTCTGACATTGTATCGCTTAAATCCAGTATTATCAATTACTCCATCTTGGTCCATATGACTTATAGAAGCAAAATATTGCGACTTACTTCCTCCTCCAGAGATAGTCGCTGCATGATGCTGTGAATACGAATTATTATCAGTCAGCAAACTTACCCAGTCCGTATTTCCCAATAACGGGTTTGTATTGGCACCAGAACGAACAGCGTCAATCATTTCTTGGCTGTAAACTAATCCCACCTGAGCCTGATTGGTACTCAGTAAAAAATCATTATCTAGTTCTGTCCCTTTGTTGTACCAAGACATATAATCCGGCCCATCCAAAAATTTGGGAAATCTCGTATTCTGACCAATACTGTAGCCAAAATTATAGGAAACCCTAGTTTCCTCTTTACGCCCAGATTTTGTTTTGACGAGAATAATACCATTTGCGGCCTGCAGTCCATATGCTGCAGTGGCTACTGCATCTTTAAGAAACGAAATAGTTTCAATCTCACTAGGGTCTAAATACGCCAAAGTGGACAGGCTTCGTTCAATATCATCGATGATGACCAATGGTGATTGATTTTCCCCGTACGTACCTACACCACGTAAATACAATGATGTATTATCAGCACCTGGCCTTCCTGACTGTTGCAATCCTGTTAATCCAGGTACCCGCCCGACGAGCGAGTTTGTAATATTCATGGATGGCGCTTTTTTAATATCATCAGCAGATATCTGCGTAACAGACCCTACAACATTGCTTCTTTTTTGCGTACCATAAGCCACAACCACAACCTCATCAATCTCTTTATCGCTTGAAGCCAATACAACAGTCACATTATCAGCAGTCCTAACAACCTGTTCTTTTGCCTGAAAACCGACATAGCTAATCTCTAAAGTCACAGGAAAGCTATCAGAATTAATTTGAAAAAAACCTTTACCATCCGAAAATACAGAGGTTGCCTTTCCCTTTAACTTAATGTTTGCCCCTGCGACAGGTCTGCTCCTTTCATCAAGAACGTGGCCTTTCAGCACAGATTGGGCAAACGTCAAAACAGTTTGCATCAGCAAAAAAAGCAAACTAATGGTCTTTAGGTAACAAGACCGCTTAAAGTTTAAAAATTGCATAATTTAGTGTTTAATTTTTATTTTAAATATTCATCTATTCAAAACATAGCTACTCGTTGAAATTATAATCAGTTAATCAACAAGAATAGGAACTCCAGCTATCTGGCATTACCTTTTATCAAAAACAAGAATATTTTCCTACGAACAATACGATATCATATTTAAGCTTTGCTCGGTACTCCAGTGCTAAATAAGAAATAAAATATCAAACAACCAACTTATTTATAATTTTTTTTAATA
>JAITLW010000063.1 GCA_031277715.1 Sphingobacterium sp.
ACTACATACATGGTATCTACCCCCGATTGTCCTGCCCAGGTTCTTATCTTATTCTCCAGCTCCGCCCATACGCCTTGATTGAGCGGCCTGTTCTGCGGAGTCATATTGGTATAGTAGAATGTCGATGCATTCTCCTGATAGTTTTTCGTGCGGTCACCGCTAGGTAGCTGATGCCCACGGTCTATAAGCAAGGACTGATTATTAGGGTAGCCACTGGACAGCATAGCTTGAAACGACACTTGGTAATCAGGATCAGCATCCCAGGCATCTGTACGTTTTTGGCTTCCTAGGTAATCATCACTTAGTGGATAAGCTACCCATAGAGCCAGTTTATTCTTCGTATCATACAACATGGAGTAATTACGTTTAGCCGTTGTACTCATCTTTAAGCTGTATTTCAGTGTTGTCGTTTCTTTGACCAGCGGCAGCTCCATATAGGCTCCTGTCGGTATCGGTGTGACCTCGTCATCCTTGCCCAGCGTGATATCATACTGATAGCGATGCCCTTTAGCAAAGACAGTCCCGGCAGGCAGTTTCCACGTATAGGTCTTACCATCCGATTTGGTAAATACGACCTGTCCTGGATCCTTTACTGCGCCTGGGAATAGCGTCCATTCCACAACTGTCTCCCCTGTTCCATTGACTGCTATTTTAGCGTTGATATCCTGTAGGCTCGTTGCATCGACGAGCAGCTGTCCGTTCGCAAGGTCAAAAGTTCCTGTAGAAGCACTGTTTTTAAATACCGCCTTTAGGCCGGCAAGCGCACTTCCCTTCACCTTGAGTTCGATTTTGGTCATCTGTCGGCTGAATGACAGGGCCACAGGTCCCTGTGCGCCAGTCCATCCCGTGGTCTGTTGCGCATACATAAAGTCTAATACAGTTTGATTGCTTTGGTCTGCGATATTTAGCGCCGGAGTTAGGCTGGCTGTGGGCTGGTAGGGATAGTATGCTGTAAAACTTACTTTACTGCCAGTCGGGTATTCCAGTTGTTCTGTTGTCGCCGCAGGAGAAAAATTACCGTTGCCGGTAGTGGTGTATTTCTTGTTAAAACCATTGTTGACCACAGCATCTGCCGTCAGTGCGGAGCCATGGGAGTACATGAAAATACCCACAGCATCCCCCATATCCCATTGTGTGCCTTTTGTACGGGTCATCGGGAGTCCTTCGATTGCACTTGTAAAAGAAACTTTGTTCTGAATATCCTTGACGGAGAAATCGTTGTCCTTGCGGCAGGAAATCAGCAATAAAGCCGAGCATGCCAACAGGAGAAACCAGTTTTTAATCATTAAATTCAATTTCAGAGAGATTAATAATAAATTAATTAAATTAAATCGAGATTTATTGAGTTTCGATATTTTAAACTTTTAAACCTTAAATCTGCAACAAACTTAGCCCCGTAAGAAAAACTAATGGTAAAGACACCATTAAGAATAGATTAAATCTAGGCCATGTAGATGAAAATCTACATAGCAATAGTTGATGAATAGAAATGCTTATTAACAGGTTGTAAAATAGGGTTTTATAGCCATTGGTATGGCGCAAAAGGAAGCCGTAAAGCTAGAAAACGAACATCTGAAAGATGAACTATTCGTTAACTTTACGGTTTAGCAGATCTTAGGTAGATTCTATTAGAGCAATCTCATCTCTCCGATACGATCGCGGCAACGAGATTAATAGCGGTATGACTTCGAGTAAGGTTCTTCCCTGTTGCGAATTAGCATTTCGCAGGTCGCTGATATTTAGCGCGCACGCGGCATAGTGTTTCTTCTTTCATCCCTAGATAGGAAGCCAGGTATTTGAGTGATACCCGACCTATCAAAGCAGGACGCGTATTGGTAAATCTTTTGTAGCGCTTTTCGGCAGTAGGCAGGCGGCACAGGTATGCCCTTTCTTCGGCATCCCTATAGTATATCTCGAGGATCTTGCGTCCGATGATATTCGCTTCGTAGAATTTGTCGTAGAGATGATCCAGGGATATCCGGCTGATTTCGATGACTACACTGTCTTCCAGTGCCTGTAGGTACTCATCTGTTTCTTCATCCAGTCCCATGTTACGTATGCTTCCCACGATATTACTTTCTTCGTTAATCCAGGTGGTGATATCTTTGCCCTCGTCTTTGATAAAACCCCGTATCAGGCCTTTGACGATAAAGTAAACAACATCTTCCTGGTCGATTGGGCTACGTAAAAACTTCCCTTTTCGTATAGATATATACTTGGTATTAGCCAATAGGTAGTCTGCGGCAGCTGGGGATACAGCGTGTATTTTATTGAAGAAATACAAGATTTCATAACAGGTTTTAACCGGGGAGGCGACAGTCTTTCTCATTAGTTAGCCCATCTTTGATAACAGTTTCTCCTCTTTTAGTTTCGCATAGGATATCCCTATGACGCGAGTCCGCATACAGCGGATTGAAAGGAGTTCCTTTTCGGCCATTAGGCTCCATACAGCGGTTGTGGAATATGCTCTGTTCATATATTGGTTGTAGTTTGGTGTTTCAGTTAATAATATTACAACTTTAGTCCCTAAAAGTTTGGTTTTCCTTTTGCAAATAAACAGAATATTTAAAAAAAATCAGCAATATAAGCGGGGGACAAAAATGGACAAATAACAAAAGCGCTCCTAATAGTCCTTGAATACAGTTTATTAGATTCACCCTAATAATCCGTATTTATTTTAGTAGTTTTTATATATTTTTGTTCTTAGGTTTCGTATTTAGTAAGCTATGCCAACTTTTATTACACTGCAGTTCCCATTTGTACTATTCCTTTAATACCGAAGAGACCGTCACCATAAATTTTTACACTATGACAACAAGTCGATTAGAAGCTTTCAGCGATGGTGTTTTGGCCATTATCATTACTATTATGGTGCTGGGCCTAGAAGTTCCCAAGGGAGATGATTTACAGAGCCTGGTTCCTTTGATTCCACGGTTGCTCAACTACCTCCTGAGCTTTATCTACGTAGGCATCTACTGGAATAACCATCATCACCTGTTTCAGGTCATTCAAAAGGTCAATGGGACGGTACTTTGGCTTAATCTGCTCCTACTATTTTTTCTGTCCTTACTACCCATTGCTACCAATTGGCTGGGAGAGCATGACCATTCGGCCTGGCCAGTTGTGGTCTATGGCGTGATATTATTTCTCAGCAGCATTGCCTTTGCACTAATTGAAAAATATGCCCTCCGGCTGGACAATCAAAATGAGGCTCTCCAAAAATCTTTCAAGAACCGCAAAAAGGAGATTGCCTCTACCCTGCTGTACGGAATAGCCATTGCTTTGGCTTTTAGCTTTCCCTATGTCAGTATATTCCTCTATGCTTTTGTTGCCTGCCTCTGGATTGTTCCCGATAGACGGATAGAGAAGAACCTGGGGTAAGCGCCCGGCCCCTTATTTTAATCAAATCCTGTAAACAATTGGATTACAGGGCTATTTCCTTTTTCACTACCTTCGGGTAGGTAGTCGAACTACCCTTTTTCTATCCTTTCGGCGTTCGCCGGTCTCTTCTTTACACCCTACTTTTGCCTAGTCGTGCCATTCTTACATTGCGCGCCCCTATAGCGCATTCGCTTTTATGGGTATCATCTCGAAAAAACATTAAAATTAATATACAATATGAAACACTTAGTCGCGAGCATCATTTTAGTTATGGTGGTAATGTCTGCCCAGGCACAAAATATCAAATCCGATATCATCGGTAAATGGGAAGTTACCAAAAGAGAGTTTTTTAATGCTAAAGGTAAGCCAGATCCAGAAAGACCCAGCGAAACTGCTAAAGAATCGGGATATAAAACGACCTATACCTTTAAGAAAAACGGAATATGTGAATACCGGGACCTTGGCGAATTTGATGCCGATATCCGTGATCTATCCTATATGGTCGACGGCAAGACTATTATCCTGACCGACAAAGAAACTTACGATATCATATGGCAATTTAATGTTGTCTTTAGTGAATCCAAAAAGACAATATTCCTAATTGAAAGCGATGAGAACGGCAAGGAAAGGAAAACCCTAGTTCGTAAATAGCTTCTCTCTGTTCCATAACCAAACCATGATCTGATACGGAAATGCAAAAACTTAAAATTGCTATTATCACGCTGATTACCTTGCTCAGTGCCAAAACTAGTTTGGCACAACAGTACATGAAGTTCAGCTGGAAAGACCTTAACATCGACTATTCCGCTTTCGCCTATCTCATCGATAGTGAAAATGTTATTGTGCGAATCAATTCTACCCAAAATGGGGTACTTAAGCTGGCCGATGCCGTTGGCCGACTTCGTGTCCATCCGGGGTATTCGCCCAAAGCCCGGGTTCTAGAAATTGGCATCGGTGAGGTTATCTATTCCAAGGACAACAAGATGAGCGGGAGCTTTCCCGCATTCCGGTTGTTTCAGGAAAACTATGACCCCGTGACCAACAAAGTGTCCGGTCGTTCGTACGTAGCGCAGGCTACCAAAATTGCACAGAAGGGGTACCTGTCCAGTCGTCCTGACGCCAAAGTACAAGTTTATGCCAAGTTGAGTGATGTCCAGCAAAATGTCAATGCTGGGGCTTACTTCTTAAAAGATGAGCTGTATTACCAGCAGTTCTCCAAGCCAAGTAGTCCGGCGTCCAACAATAACGCTTCGACCAATAACAACAGCGGCACCAAGCCCTCAGCCTCACAGTCGGCATCGCCGGTTACGGTTCACCTTATTCTTCTTGGCGATACCAAAGATGCTAGTATCGGCGAGTCCGTCAAAAGTGACTTAGCCAAGATGAGGTCCCTGTTCCAGCATACCATGGCTGTCAATAAAAATATCAAGTTTAATATCAAGGAAATCTCCGGCGACCAACTTGTGTCTACTAATGTACAGAACACTGTAAAATCGTTGACCGTAGGTGCCAATGACGCAGTTATACTATATTACTCGGGCCACGGTAGCAATCCTCAGGGTAGCAATAGTGATTTTCCCACCGCCGCAATGATTAAGAGCTCCTATAAGCTGGAGAACATGGGTAATCTGATTTCCAATCTAAACCCACGTTTGGCTATCGTTATCGGCGACTTATGCAACAGCGTGCCACGTACACGCACCGCATTGCCAGACGAGCCGTTAATGCGTTCTGCTCCTGCTCAGCATGATCCTGCCCGTGTGGCCGAACTCCTGATAAAGGCCAAAGGAAAGATTGTATCCACTTCTTCCAGTTACGACGAATACTCCTATTCTTTGGGAAATAACGGTGCCTTCACAAATAGTTTTATAGATGCCATGACATCCGCTATAAATAGCCATAGCAACCTGTCAGCGACTTGGGATGCCGTGTTAAAGCAAAGCTATAAGGAGGCCTACAACAAGACAAAAAACATAGTAAATAAACCCGGTACAAAGGGGCAGAATGGTTTTTACCGAGGCTCATTGGTATATAACTAATATAGATAGCTACATATGAATACATTAAAAATCGTTCTGGCGACTCTTTTGGCAACAATCGGCTTTAGCGCGCTCGCACAGCAAAAAAAAGTAAACAAAGAGGTGTACGAACTCTGCTTTCTACTGCCCCAAGATATGGAGCCGCTGCATAGCACCCTGCAGGTATTGGATTATCCCGTTTCTAAAAAAATAAGCCTGCGGCCTAAGCAAGCCAAACAGCTTATTGCTCGTCTACAAGCTGTACAGGTTAGCGGGACTGAGATTCGGAGATGTTCTTTTGACCCGATGTATGCTATTCTCATTAACAACAAGCCCTATGTACTTTTCAATGCCATAGACTGTCCGCGCGCCATGTATCTTTCGGACGGGAAACTGGCCAAACCGGTAGACCTCAAAGACCAAAATGATGTG
>JAITLW010000169.1 GCA_031277715.1 Sphingobacterium sp.
AAAATGAGATTTATCCGACATTGGCTAATACATATTACTTAGATGGTAAACAGAAGACTTTGGAGGACTATAGAAACTCTCCGAGCCTAGATATGCAGGACAGACTTTTTAGGGTCGCACCGATTAATATTTATAGTCTTGCGTTGAGAGGGGGTAGTACGACAACAAAATATTCGGTTTCTGGTAGTTTGTTTGATCAGAAAGGTATTATTATTAATTCTTCCAACAAACGCTATGTAGGACGGATTTCTTTGGATCAGAGCATATCTGAGAAAGTGAAAACAGGGTTTGTAATCGGTATAGCTAGAAATTCAGTGGATGGGACTCCTTTGAATACAGGGCCTTCCTCCTCGGCAACAAGTTATACACTATATAGAACTTGGGGATTTCGTCCTGTAACGAGTTCTAATATCAATTTAGAAGATCTGTTGGTCGATCCGGAGTCCGAGGGGTTAAATTTAATGGTTAATCCTGTTATTAGTTTAGAAAATGAAAAGTATTTAAATAATTATACCGATTTAAATCTAAATGCTTTTTTAACATATGAAATAGTCAAAGACTTGACCTTGAGAGTGTCCGGAGGTACGAATAACCGCTTTAATCAGTATAAGTACTTTTATAATTCGGACACTTATAGAGCTACGCCTGTCAATCCTAGCAATTATAGAGGGACTTTTGGCGGTGTTATCAATAGGTCAATAAGTGGTTGGTTAAACGAAAATACAATTAGATATAAGAAATATATCAATAAGAATCACATATTTGATGTGCTTGGAGGATTTACGCTTCAGAGGAGAGATAGTGATGGTTTTGGTTTTGAGGGGGATAATATTCCGAATGAAGAATTAGTTTTTAGCTCTCTGGCTGGAGCTACGCCGTATAGTAATTCGGCAACTCAAACTTATCATACTTTAGCCTCATTTTTGTCGCGTGCCAACTACACGTTATATTCCAATTATTTATTTACTGCCTCCTTTCGTGCGGATGGTTCTTCCAAGTTTGTTAAAGAAAATCGATGGGGGTACTTCCCTTCTTTTGCTTTTGCATGGAAGGTGAAGAATGAGAGTTTTCTAAAAGATGTACAATTAATATCAGACGCCAAATTTAGAGCAGGCTATGGTGTTACGGGGAATAATCGTGTAGGAGATTTTGATAGGGCCCCAGGAATGGTATATGCTGATTTTAACGCAGGATATGCATTTGATGGACAAAATCCGGAAAAGGGATTGGTGCAGAATTCTATGGGAAACGCTGATTTAAAATGGGAAACCACGGCACAGGTAAATCTTGGATTGGATTTGGGGTTGCAGAACAATAGAGTTCAATTAACTGCTGATGTTTATCAAAAGAATACTCGAGATTTGTTGTTATTGGCTAATCTTCCTAGAACGACAGGTTACGTACGTGCCTATCGCAACATTGGCGAAATGCGGAATAGAGGCCTGGAGCTGACTTTGAATACTATTAATATCAAAAAAAGCAATTTCTTTTGGGAGTCTAATTTTAACATAGCTTTCAATAAAAATAATATTCGTTCTCTCGTTGAAAATGAAAATCACATTGCGACTTCAGTTTCATTCGACAGTAACTTTTCAAGTTCGTCACCGTATATAGCGATGGTTAATCGACCTGCGGCTTTGTACTATGGGTATATTTGGGATGGAAACTATCAATACAGTGATTTTGATGAAGTGTCACCAGGGAAGTATGTATTGAAAAATTCTATGTCAACGAATGGCAATACCGCTGATAAGATTCAACCTGGAGATATAAAATACCGTGATATCAATGGTGATCTAACTGTTAATAGTGATGATTTGGCTGTAATAGGTAACCCTCAACCTATCCATACAGGTGGATTTAGCAATACATTTGGATACAAGGCATTCGAGTTAAGTTTCCTTTTTCAATGGTCTTATGGAAATGACCTATTAAACGCAAATAGATTGATATTTGAAGGGAATGGTCTTTTTAGACCACTACTCAATCAATTTGCAACTTATGAAGATCGTTGGACTCCTGAAAATCAGAACAACGAGTTGTTCAGGTCTGGAGGACATGGACCGTTCGGAGCTTATTCTTCGAGAGTAATTGAAGATGGCTCCTATCTACGTCTCAAAACACTCGCGTTATCCTATAAACTACCACAAAGACTATTGTCAAAGGTATTTTTATCCAATCTAGCTTTTACGTTTACGGCTCAGAATCTGTTTACGTGGACAAAATATAGTGGTATGGACCCCGAAGTATCGACACGTAATACTGCACTGACTCCAGGATTTGATTATTCTGCATACCCGGTAGCAAGAACAATGGTTTTTGGTTTAAATGCTAAGTTTTAAGATTATGAAAAAAGAATATCTAGTTATTATAATAGCTTCTCTCTTGTTGATGGTTTTTGTGTCTTGTGATAAGTTTTTAGAAACAACACCATTGGACAAAATGGATCCAAAAGAGATTTTTGATAAGGAGAGTCAATTGGATGCGGCCCTGACTGCTACCTATGATATTATGGGAAGAGGAACGTTGTATTCCTATACAATTCCTACAAGATTTGCAACTGAAGGAGATGAGGGCTTCTTTTATAGTTCTTCACGTACAACAGGACCTCAGTTTTATAATCAAAGTTCATCAGATACAGAAGTATTGGGAACTTGGTCTATTTTATATGAAGGAATATTTCGAGCGAATGTCGTCTTAGCGAATGTGGATAAGCCAAAAATGGATGAAACACGGAGGAAATACATTAAGGGAGAGGCATTATTTCTTAGAAGTTTTTATTACTTTTTGCTTGTAAGCAACTGGGGAGATGTGCCCCTTATCTTGGAACCTACTAAATCAGTAGAAGGAAACTCTGTTGAACAAACAAAAGCTGAACAGGTCTACGAGAGGATAACCAAAGATATGGTTGAAGCAGAAAGTTTGGTGAGACCAATTGTAGGATATACTGGAGCTGGACATATCACTAAATCAGCAGTTAGAGGAATACTTGCACGGGTTTATTTGTACTGGGCAGGTTATCCGTTACGCAATACAAGTAAGTATGCAGATGCTAAAATGTGGGCTGAAAAAGTTATCAATGATTTGGAATCGAATCATCAGTTAAATACATCTTATGATCAAGTCTTTGTTAATTATGCACAAGAGAAGTATGATAATAAAGAAAGTATTTTTGAAGTTGAGTTTACAGACAAAGGGATCGGAGCATATGAAGTTGGACAGATTGGATCCTGGATAGGTATACGCTCGTCGAATGTTAAAAATCCTACGGCTTATGGGTTTATTGGTACAACGAGTATATTGTTTGATCGCTACCAAGTAGGAGATCTAAGAAGAGATCGTGCGATTGCTCCATATTCTTATGGAAGTAATGAAACAAAAGTGGACTTTTCTGCTACACAGAAAAGTAGAAGATTCCCGGGGAAATGGAGAAGGGATGAAGAGTTAGGGTTGAAGCTGAATCAAAATACTCCCATAAACTATCCGTTATTACGATATCCAGATGTTTTATTGATGTTTGCTGAAGCTGATTTCTTTGTTAATAACCAAACAGCGACGACAGAAGCATACGAGGCCATTAATCAGGTGAGACGAAGAGGGTATGGAAAATACCTTAACGGTGTGGGCAATGTGTCGGAAACATTGAAATCTATAACTATCACTAATGCCGGAACAGGGTATACCAGTGCTCCTACCATTACAATAACTGGAGGGGGAGGTGAAAATGCTAAAGCAACAGCGACAGTTGCTGGCGGGCTGATTACTGCGGTAACAATAACAAATGTGGGACGTCGATTTTCATCCCTTCCGACTATCACTGTATCTGGAGGCGGTGGCAGTGGTGCAGTACTAACTCCATTATTGTCATCTGCTAATGATGCTGATTTACAGGGATTGAATTCAGCAGATTTCTTAGAAGCTCTGCAAGACGAACGATCTAGAGAGTTGTGCTTTGAAGGATTCCGGAAATACGATTTGATACGTTGGGGAAATATTGAAAGTAAATTAAAAGCCGTAGGAGCTTGGATTAAGGCTAATGAACTAATCGATTATAAATATTTGTCTCTAAGTTTCGATAATTTTAATAGGAGTATACATACATTATTGCCAATTCCACAAAATGATATGTCACTCAATAAGTTGCTTAAACAGAACCATGGTTATTAAGTCTTAAATAATGAAAAAGATAGTATTATTATTTCAGGTTGTGGTAGGCTTTTTTTTCCTATCATGTGAGAATGCAATTGTAGTAAATTCTCCAACTTTCGATGTGCATGTTGATAAATTAGTCTATAAAGTTAAAGATACCGTCCGATTTAGTTTTTCTGGCGATGTAGAATATCTAATGTTTTATTCAGGGGAAAGAGGAGCGGAATATGAGCATCGCTTAAGAACAAAAGTCGAAAATGCGAAACCTATATTGAAATTCGAAAATGAGTTTAAGTATGGACCTATCGAACGTCGATTTAAATTGTTTGTATTGACTGATTTTTCAGGTATTATGGATGCTGATGGGATTAATAATGCAACCAAGCATGATATCTCGGATCGTGTTAATTTCTCACCTCCTCCAGGGAAATCTGGAGTGTGGTTTGATTCTGGAGATATTGATTTATCTGATTTTGTAAAGTATCGACAAGTCAATTTAGCATTTCAATTTGTGACAGAAGAGATGGGGGTTGGAAATCAAGGAACGCTAACAATTCAAAATCTTAGTTTGACAACATATGATGAAAAGCAAAATGCATACCCCGTATTGAGAGAATTATCTGATGGAGGTTGGTTGGCATATAGTTTTTTGGGACCTAATAGAGTTTGGAGAATCCGTCCACAGGATTTGTACATAGGGGTGAACCCTAAAGAACCCGCAAATGACGATTGGGTTATTACCAAGGCGTTAGATTTATCTTCCATATTGCCAGACAAAGGGGTGCCATTAAAGAGACTGACTTCACAGTTAGAAGATTATAAACATGTCTTCACGAAAGCTGGAGAGTATGTCGTGACATTTGTTGCTAAAAATGAAAATGTATACGGTGAAAAGGAGGTTCTTAAGAAGCTTAATATTACAATAAAGGAGGAGTTATGAAACGGTGCTTTAGATTATTAGTTTTTTGCTTTATTTCTTTGAATTCTCAAGCACAGTCAACAAATGACCAGCGTTTGGGGCTTAATCTTCTCAAAAACCCCGGATTCGAAGAAGGTAAAAGTAACTGGACAATAAGTAGTAATGCTACGGTAGTGGAAGGTGTAGGCTATAATTCTAAGTTTGCATTATCCGTCAGGAATGATGATCCGGAGAAGAAGGCGTCGGGCACGGGGCAGAAGTTAGTGATTGATCCCGGGTCAACAATATTCTTTAAGGCTAAAGTCAAAGGTAATGATCTCAAATCAAAGGCTGTAAAACCAGAGGCAGATGGAGCAAGGCTTTATATTCAAGCCTATGATCAGTTTGGTAAGATTATAGGTGGGCGTTATCCCAAACTTTCGGGACTAGGGACATTTGATTGGAAGGAACTTTCGGGAGATTTTACTGTTCCTATCGAAGCTGTTTCCGTGACAATAGCAGTTGCATTGTATCCTGGAGTGACTGGTGAGTGTTGGTTTGATGATGTCACCGTACAAGTCGAAAAACCTACACTAATAGAATCCTTCCTTCTAAAACCGCATTATAGAGGTGTAATGATGGAAAACGAAAATCAAGAAATAAGGGATAAAATTATTATTAATCGATCACACTACGAAAATATTAAGTCCGAGATACAGGTTAGCTATGATTTGAGAGATGTAAGAAATAAAAGTGTCGCTAAGCATGAGGAAAGAATCCCTGCTGATGTATCGGAGACTATAGTGTCGTTTCCTTTAAAACAGCGATTGAGGGAGGGGGATTATATATTGAATGTAGAATATAAAGAATCGAGTAAAGTACATGACTTTTCTAGACGTCATACTATAGAAGTACTAAAGAGTTGGCCAATTGTACATATTGATGAGCGTGGAAATACAATTAAAGAAGGAAAGAAGATATTTCCTTTTGGGGTTTATATTGGACATCCGGACGAAGAACATCTTGACCGAATTAGTAAGGCTGGATTTAATACGATATTGTCCTATGGATACGGGCACAACAAAAATTACGAGGACTATTTGGATAGAGCTGACAAACATGGCTTGAACGTAATTTATTCTTTAAAAGATTTTTATCCTGGTAGCGCCTTGAAATTAGGCAAAACAGACCCTATGGAATTAGCTAAGGAGTATGTCAATAATATAAAGAATAAACCCGCATTGCTAGCGTGGTACACTGTTGACGAACTGCTGCCAAGTTGGATGCCTAAGATTCAGGCACTATATGATGAAGTGCGTATGCAAGACCCTAATCATCCTGCATTGCAGGTGCATTACTATGATGGGTATAGGATGCTGGAAAAGTATTACTATAATGGAGATATTATAGCGACAGACCCTTATCCTGTTGGGCGATCTGATTTAAGTCTGACGTCAACAAGAGTAGGAGCAGGTTACAAAGCTACGCATCAAACAAGAGGGCATTGGGCTGTGCTACAAATGATGGATTGGGCTGTTTATCAGAAAGAAAAGAAACCCAATCCACCAAGCTTAGATGAATTGAGGAATCAATGTTATCAAGCTATAGTACACGGTGCTAAAGGGATTCTATTTTATACTTATTATGATTTGTTTCAAGAGAAATTTCCTCGAAAACCTTCATTAGATTACGATAACTTTAATAAAATATGGCCAGATGTTGTAAAGATGTCAACAGAGTTTTCGCAGTATATACCTTTGTTTTTGGAGGGTATAGATTATCCTTTAAAAATTGTTGAAAATCAAAAGATAGAAATTAAATGCCTTGAATACGAAGGAACATATTATTTGGTAGTAGCTAATCCATTTTATGAAAAGAGAGAGATTAGTATAGAAATACCGGAGGCTTGGCAACTCAAAGAGTTAAAGCAACATAATATAGAAGCGAAAATTGAAAATAAGGTAATTACTCTACAGATCACGAGTTTAGGTAGTGGTGTGTTTAAGATTGAGTAATATTAGGAAGAGTGTATTTATCTTTTTAATACTTGATTTTTATGTCCGATAAGGTGTAAAAGAAACCACAACTTGTAACAGAATTTTTGATTTTGTTACAAGTTGTATCGAGGAGTCACTATAATCTAGCTATAGTAGCTGAACTTTTAGATTTTAGTAGACTTAAATGAGCAATGAAGTTCGAGTAGTGGGGAAGAGGGAAAAAGAATAGGACCAGTGAAGTCACATTTCACTAACTTGGAATATCCTAAAAAAGAATTATGTGTGCTGTCCCTTTGCTCGTTAAATCACCCTGATAAGCGCTATTAGGTAACCAATCAATTGTCTAAATTCAATAATTATGAAAACTAGTTCAGATTTTAAAGTACTATTTACGCTACTTTTTATTATCATTTTGATGTCATCATGTAAAAAGGAAATTAAGGAAGTTCTCAAAGAGGAGTTAGAAGAAGAAACGGAAGTAGCAATGAAAGAGGGATTTGCATTTTATGATGCTATGAACTATCCTGGTAAACCGGATCTGGCTCCAGCAGGAATGCTACCTATTTATTTGATGTATGAGAATGCACTGACACGTGCAAGCCTTGTTGATAATAAATCTATTGAACTGGATTTGGATAAGGTCAATGTCATGGCTGAGCTTGCTGCAAATTTTCCCTACGTAATGGTGTCTACAGATATCGAAGACTGGTTTGGAGATAGTTCCGTGAACGACTATATTATGCATGATCGTTTCAAAAGTATGTTTGATGTTTTTAAAGCTAAAAATAGAAACGTTGTAATCGGTAATTATGGCATTGCCCCATCCGCGCTTTGTGTATACAGGTTCTATAATAAAGGGAAATGGAACGATACTGAGCTACTTCAGAATTGGAGATTAAGTACTGCTAAACGTTGGAAATCCATAGATGCTGGAGATATAATCATGCCAGCAGTATACATTGCAGAGCCAGATGTACAGTCGTGGATTAGAGATCTCGATACTACGGTAGAAGAAATAAAAAAACATAATCCCGATAAGAAAATAGTTGTATACATATGGCCTCAGTATTATAATAAGCCTGACAGTCCTTATAATAGCGAGATTATTGCTCCTGAAATCTGGGATCAGATGCTAGAAGCGGTATATAATCGTTGTGACGGGGCAATTATATGGTCTGGACGTACAGATAAAGATGGAAACACTGTATATTGGAATGATCCAAAAATTCAGGCTATTTGGAATACAACGCAATCATTTTTGAAAAGTCATCGGCAAAGCCTTATGAAGCCGCTTCAGGAACCGGAGTTGAACACCACATATAATCCCAATAAGAAGTTTAAACTATTCGGAGCTTTTACATTTCCAGAGGGACCAACTTTAGAGCCTTTTGGTATCCATAGGATTAAATTGGTGCAGGAAAAAGACTTAAGTAGCGGTGCATACACGAATGGTATTTACGAGCCACTGACCACAAAAATAGAGACTATGGCTATAGATGCTGCCAAGAGTCCCAATGTCCCTATCTGTATTATTGGGGGGACATGGATTAAGGATCGGAATACTGACCACGAAGCTATGGTTGCTAGATACGAAGCTGTGAAGCGTATTTTTAAAGATAAAAATACCACTAATGAGTTAGGATTTGTTTTTGTGGGTGGAACTAGTTTAAGTGGTTTGAGAGTGTCGAACGGAAATTTTTATGTAAATACAGCGGGGTGGATGCATAGTGCAATTATACCGACACGTCCATTACGGCAGTATGCTGATTATTTGCTTCCCGCTGCTTATATCGTGGATGATGATATTCATACTTGGAAGAAAGAATTTTACTTTGCTATCAAGGAAGCACGAAAAACTAATCCTGACAAACCTATTTATGCTTATTTGTATACTGATTATTTTAATCAGACAATCAATTTTGTAGACTCTTATAAGCCTATAAAAGAAGCGACATGGGAAGCTATGCTTGATGCGGTATTTCGTATGTGTGATGGTGTTGTGATGAGTAACCTAAGCAATACTACATGGGACGGGAATATGGGATTCTGGACAGCGACAAAGAGATTTATAGAAAAATATAAAGGTAATATTGAGTTTCCTGAAATTCCTGTGCCACCTAAAGAGTGGTTCGTGCCCGGTAATGTTTTAGACAATGGTAGCTTTGAACAAAGACTAAAAGCCTTTGCTGTTACCGAGCCATTGTATGGTGAGACCTATCCAACATTGTTAAATTGCACCGGTTTCTTTGATGAAACCTCCAAAATGATTAGCCCTACTGCTCCGGCGACCACTATGGAAAAGTATATGTGGTTTGAGAGAGGCACAACACAGAGTCAGTGCAGGATTTACGTATCTGATATGGAGGCAAAGTCTGGCGAAAAATCCGTTGCTCTCCACAACATTGGAGGAAATACCAGTAATGCTACAGCTACGACTTGGATGTATCACAATTTGGCTCAACGTATTTCACTGAATGATACAAAAAAATACAAACTTACATTTTATGCTAAACGCAATTTTAAATATAGAAATGTAGATAACATGATTAATAAGCTATTTGTCGGCATTCTTTCAGCGACAGGTGCATTAC
>JAITLW010000199.1 GCA_031277715.1 Sphingobacterium sp.
AAAGAACACCCTTATATTCAAGAGAAACCTTTTGATTGGATAAGAGGCTATCAAGTGGGTGGTAAATCCTTACTTTGGGCGAGGCAAACCCAAAGATGGAGCCAATTCGAATTTGATAATCCGAAGTCTTTTAAAACTGCAGTTAATTGGCCAATAACTTATAGCGATTTGTCATCATGGTATAGCCACGTAGAAAAATTTGTTGGTATATCAGGTAAGAAAGATGGGATTGAAAATCTTCCAGATTCTGAAGTCGTTGGTTCCTTTGAAATGAACGCAGTAGAAAGCTATATTTCGACATCTATACGCAGAAACTTCCCAAACCGATTTCCTATTATTGGAAGAACAGCCAATCTGGCGCAGATCACAGATACGCAGAAACAACAAGGTAGAGGGCAATGCATGGCGCGATCACTCTGCGAAAGAGGGTGTCCTTTTGGCGGGTATTTTAGTGCCAATTCGGCTACACTTCCTGTAGCAAAGAAAACGGGCAATTTAACACTTAAAACAGATTGCATCGTCGAGAAAATTATTTATGATGATCAATTAGAGAAAGCGACTGGTGTACTAGTAATAGACGCGTATACGAGAGAGAAAAGACAGTATAAAGCCAAAATCATCTTCTTAAATGCTTCTACCCTGAATTCAAATTTGATATTACTCAACTCTACCTCGGAAAGCTTCCCTAGTGGATTAGGGAATCGTAGTGGAACGTTAGGACACTATATTGTATTCCATAATTATCGAGGCAAAATTCAAGCTAAAATTGCAGGTTTCGAAGACCAATATTACTACGGAAAGCGTCCCACTCAGGTATTTATCCCAGCGTTTGAAAATATCAAAACTAAAAACCCAAACTTTGAAGGTTCCTACTTAATCGCTTTCAGTGCTCACCGAGAAGGATGGAAACGCTCCCTTGGTCCGCAAGTCGGTCCGCTATTTAAAGACAGTCTATCCGAACCTGGTGGTTGGAGTGTCAGTATGATGATGCAAGGCGAAGTCGTCCCTGTTTTCGACAATCATGTCCGACTAAGCCAAGAAAAGGACAAATATGGCTTGCCAAAATTGATAACGTCTATAGGATATTCAGACAATGATGTGAATATGATGGAAGACTTCTTTAAATCTGGTCGAGAAATGCTTGAAAAGTCAGGATGTACGGCGATAAAAACTGTAGACCAACATATTGAATCAGGTAGACAACCTGGACTAGAAGTCCATGAAATGGGCGGTGTCCGTATGGGGGATGATCCAAAAGTATCGGTTCTTAATAAGTATAACCAAATTCATGATTGTCTTAATGTATTTGTAACAGACGGAGCTTGTATGTCCAGTGCTGGGAATCAAAACCCTTCACTTACCTTCATGGCGCTCTCAGCTCGAGCGGCCAATTATGCCTTTGAACAACTAAAAGAGGGAAAACTCTAAATTAATAAGGTTCCGATAGCATATTCAAGTTATCGGAACCTTATTAATTGATTTTCTTAGATTTATTACTAGTTTTTAATCAACCCATTTTTAACAGCATCCCACAATCCTTTTTTCAACGGATTATATCGGGGTACTGTAATATGGCAGACATCAAACACAAGCACACCTCCATTAGAACGATTATACATGTAATTAATAGCTTTACTGATATCCTCCTCCGAGTCATAGGTTACATTTCCAACGTCGATACCAGAGTACACCTTCATTTTATTTCTTGTAATATACTCTATACCATTCATTGAACCTTCTATGCTCCACCAATGATATTTTAGGTGTGCCGTGGCAGGGTTATCCTTTAGATAAAGTTGTTTGAAATAATTGCCGGAAAAAAAAAGGTCTAATTGCTCTGCATATCCTGTTTCTTTGTAACCAGGTGTAGCAAAAGCAGAGAAAGTCAACTCTTCATCATTAAAAGGATCATAAGTTTCACTTGCAAAATTATTACCTTGTTTATAATATGTATTATACCAAGCTCCAGAATAAGCTCCTAATTCGACATGAGGAGCAACAGATTTTAGCTCTTGCTTAGTTCTTGCGAAAAAATCTTTTAGCACCATAGCCCTGAAGTGTAACCACTTTTTATAATTTTTGCCCGTAGCATTAGGCTCTACATTACCCTCTACAACTTTCCAAGAACTAACAATATCCTTTGGAAAATCCATGTACTTAGCCTGATTATCATTATATTTTTCTTCCAAAAACTGAATAAAAAGCTCCTTACTCAAATCAGAAAAATCAGCATCTATCCCTCTGTACCTACAATAATCCAAAACAATTCCGTCAGGACTAAATTTTGTTGCCATTTCTTTAACAATGTTAACCGTCAATTCTTGAACTTCGGGAGCTGCAGGATTAAGGAATACATTGCCTCCTGTTTGTGATATAGGAACTCTATTTCCTGATGCATTCATCACGATGGATTCATATTGCTTAAAGCCAGGATTATTATAAACATAACCGACTCCTGCTGTAGTATTTCCATACACAAAGGTATTCATCGCAAGATAGACCTTCATTTGTCGACTTCTAGCTTCATTAAACATAAACTCAACATAATCTGACAACATAGTCAACCCGTTGTAAGAAGACAGCTTTTGTGTATAATTAGACTCGTATAATGTAAAGCCTGTATTATGTTTAACATCGATTACCAATCCATTAATTCCAACGTATTTCAAACTATCCAATATCAATTTGATATCATTCTTGTTTCTAAAACGTCCCGGACTTTGAAAAACATTGGCCATTGCGTCTACCCAAACAAAAGCGTTATGTCCAGGGGACCATTTTTCGACAAATTCAGCTTCTACGGGTGGTAAAAACGGTTTAGATTCTTCTTTGCAACTCTGAAATACATTACCCAATAGAGTAACCATCATAACCATAGTTGGTATCAACAACATTCTATTTTTTGTTTTCATATACATATAATTAGTTACCATATCTAATCAGATATCGGTTTAATCTATACCCTTATTAACTAATCCCAATTTATTGGGAATCCTATTTATCTTTATTTTTCTGAATACACGGTAAATTCGTGTGCCCATATACCATACCCTGTATGTAACATATAAACTTGCATGCGATCACCTCCATGTGAATACCCTACCGCAATATCCCCTGTACCTGGTCCTGTTGTAGAAAGTGGTGAAATCAGTATTTCTGAATTAAACACATTAAAAGCAAGATATTGAGAAGATGTATTGAGCGTGCTGAACATCGCGGGATTGGTAATATCAAACATCGAAAGCCCCATTCTCCTCAATGTATAATTAGAGAAATATCTTCCAAGGAATGCATACGTTGCATTGTTAAACCTACCCAGTCCTACAGCGTTCATAAAGGTAGTATTACTCCTATTTTGTAGACTCACTGCATTAAGCTGATTGTTTGTGAGTCCGTCCATATAGGAGAAGTCATTTTGTTGTCCCAACAAATAATTAGACGTCGTTGTAGGGTTCAAATAATGTACCTCTGGATAATATCCAATATTACTTCCGGTAAAACCGGACATTGTCACTAATGTGGGAACCTGTGAAGTAAGGACACCATTTTTTATATCCCATCTATAGAATGATTTGGTACGAGAAACAGGAGAAGTTATAATAGCATTCCCATTCAAATCTCCAGTAATATTAAGTCGACGACCTGTACTTCTATCTTCTGTTGTCAACAAAGAGTTATTATTCACGGTATTTACCAATAGTATAGGACTTGTATCAAATGGTCCATTATATTGATAAATCCGAATATTCCCTCCCCACGGAGCTCTATTGATAGCTAAAAGATTTCCCTTCTCATCGGCAACAAGCTGATTTGATTGACTTAATGCACCACTTGTCTGATTGAAAGGCATGTACATATTACTTACATAATCGCCCGTAAATCTATTAAATACACGGTATTCAGTATTACCTACTGTGCCACTCCTCGTAACAACCAGGTAATCACCACTTACAGCTATACAGCTTTCAGTATCTCCAACAAATCCCCATTCTGGCCCCTCTTTTAACCATAGTCCCCTATTAATCCCAAAACCATAAGGTAATTTTATCGGTTCCATCACGACTAACTTATAATCCTTTTGAGTATCACCGGGAGCTGATACCGTAAAAACGGATGGAATATTAAGATCTATCCGAGCTCCTGATTCTACCGATGAAGTAGCATGTTTGTTCAATTTAAACGTAAATATTGAATTGGACATATCCAATCCAGGGAGAGCAAAAAAGCGAATTTCATCATTTACTAAAATTCCATCTATGACCTGTTGTTTCCCTCCTTGTGTAAAGGTTATTCTTGCGTCAGAAACACTTACATCTCCTACCTTTCTAGCACTAATGATATATTTTTTTTCAATTCCACTGCCTGAAGTCACCCTAAAAACCAAAGGTTCCGTGAGATCCATAGGTTGTCCAAACGGAACAGATACCTTTGCATCCGACGAGACTGTTGCTCTCAAAATTATCTTTTGGAGATCTGTCTCATAATCACTATCTATCGGATAATAATAAGGTAGATCAAAATAAATTGTATCATTACTATATCGAGGTTCAAACATCCTTTTTGGCCCAGAGCCTTCTATATTTGCGAAAACATCGGATATCAATGCTTCCTGTCCGCGTATTACATTTACATCCTTATCACAGGAATGAAGTACTACACAAAAAAACAAGAGAAAATATATTATTATCTTTTTCATTATGTTTTCAATTAATTACCATCCATATATTTGTTTCAATGCTGTGTTACGCTGTATCTCAGCAACAGGAATAGGTATATAGTACATTCTATTAATAAACTCTCTATCCTTTTCGTCACAAGACACCGTTTCATAAGATTTTGCCCCTCCAGCGCTCGTAATCTTATGTCCGGTAAATCGTACATTATTCAATTCGAGATGTGCCAATCTCCATCTCCTTAAATCCCAATAACGATGTCCTTCAAATGCTAGTTCTACCTTACGCTCATGCATTATAGCCTTAAAGAGCTCTTCTTTCGTATTAGCCAAAACTTCCGGAAGGTCACGTTTTCTACGCAACATATTGAGCGTGCTCTTCCCTTCAGATAACCTGCCAGACAATATCTGTGCTTCACTAAGTATCAATAGAACTTCGGCATATCTTATTTCGTGCCAGCTCTGTGTACTCTTATTCTGCACAAAACTTGTATTATTGGGATCTAAAAACTTCCGAGCATAATAGCCCGTTATGGTATTCCGAGGATCGGTTGTACTTCCTGCTAAAACAAACCTATCATCCCCTCCCCCTTCGGTCGTATTCAATACTCTTCCCTTCCAAGAAGCTCCATTATAAAGAATTGTAGCATAAAAGCGAGGTTCACGATTATTATAAGGATTGGCGGCATGTACAGGATTTGACCAATTAAATTTACTTCCATCAGCCATTTCAAACTCATCTACCATTTCAGCGGTAGGCACTCCATACACTAGTGCCTGCCCTAGCGCATCCCCAGGGGGGACAAATCCTAAATCATACTGATGTGTAATAAATTTAGTAACATAATTGATTCTGAAAATAGACTCTTTATTGTCTGAAATAGTAAAAATTTTGGCAAAATTGCTCTCAAGGTCATAATAACCTTCATTCGCTAATTGCTCAACTCCCTTGGCTGCGACAATAGTATTATCATAGTATGCTTTTGCCTTTTCCGCTGAAATTCCGGTTTTGGAATCTTCGTTATAAAGTTTTCTATCAAACTCCGCTATGGAGGCTGCGTATATCCATGTTCTTGCCAACATGGCCAAAGCTGCCCCTCTGGTTACTTTTCCCTCGAAATTGCCACCGCTAACATTCTTCCAGGTCTTGGGTAAATATTCGGATGCAAATGCAAAATCTGACGCTATAAAATTCCAACAGTCGTCTTCGGAGGACCTATCATTATCTAGAGAAGAATGAGCTTCAATGTTGTCGATAATAGCAAAACTACCATGAATCCGCCCCAGCCAAAAGTAGATATACCCCCGTATGAATCGAGCTTCAGCCTCATAGGCTAACCGCTCGGCATCAGTTATTTTAGCATAATTATTCAATCCGAACAAAAATTCGTTAATCCGGCGTATACGCGTATAAGCTGCCGTCCAATAGTTAATCCCCGGACTGGTAGCAGTATAACGTGAGGCATCAGAAGCAAGTATATTTACTGTACCTCGACCCGCAGAATTAGACGTGTATTTCATCAAATCAGTTAATGCATCTGTTGCGTTGTCATTTCCGATAAAAGATAATCTGCCAAATTCAAATTTTCGAAATTCTTCATAAAATCCATTTAAGTATAATTCTATACTACCCTTACTATCCCAAATCACTTCTTCGGTATAACGATCTGTAGGAACGAGATCTATTGAACATGAGCTGACAAAGAATAATGTAGCCGTTAAAAATTTAATGATATTCTTTTTCATGACTATTCTTTATTTAAATGTAATCGACGCACCAAAAGCAAATAACCTTTGTTGAGGATAAAAACCATTGCTAACATTGGGCATCTCGGGATCAAAATATTTTAAGTAATCCCATGTAAAGAGATTAGACGCTGTAAAATGTAATCGAACACCGCCCAGCTTAGCTTTATCCACGACACCCTTAGGCAATGAATATCCAAGCTGTGCAGATTTCAGTCTCAAGTAAGCACCGTTTCTTAGATATCCTGAATTCGCATGTGCATTATGTGCCCCCAACGTCGCTTTTCCAGCGGTAAGACGAGGGAATTCAGCATTCGGGTTATCTGTACTCCAAGAGTTCTCTACTAAAAAATAAGGTGTATTTCCATTTTGATAAAAAGTACGGGACATCACCGTAAATGCATCTATATCATTCGTTCCTGAAGATCCTTCGTACGGTCCTGACAAAAGTACACTAGACAATGCCGCTCCCTGAAAAAGTGCTGAAAAATCAAATCCCTTGTACTGCAAATCGATATTTAACCCAAACATCATTTCGGGCATATTACTACGGCCAATGAATGTCATATCATCCGCTCTTGTCACCCGGCCATCGTTGTTCAAATCTCGGTATTTATAGAACCCCGGAGCAACAACACCGCCTGAAGGTGATACCGCATCTTTTGTTTCCTCCCAATTCTGATAAATACCATCAACTATAAAACCTAACTTTTCGCCATAGGAACGTCCAACTGTACGTTGCCATTCAGGTAAATTTTCACTTTCTCTTCTTGAAATAATCTTGTTCTTTGCCCAATTAAAATTTCCTGTCAATGCATACCGGAATTCGTTTATTTTGTCCGAAAACCGGATCTGAAAATCCACACCTCTATTCAACATTTCGCCATCATTTACCGTAGATGGGTAGTAACCTCCCATCGTTGGAGGATACAGGCCTGATGCTGAATTCAAGATGTCAACTGTATTTCTGTAAAAAAACTCAATATCAATTCCCAACTTATTATCTAATAACTGTGTTTCGACCCCAAGATTATGCGTTGTAGAAGTTTCCCAGACCAAGTTCTCATTGGGAGGAGCGCTTGTTGAAAGGGATGATACTGGATTACCTCCTAAAACATACACTGGATCTGTTGATAAAAGATAACTCTGCAAATAAGGATAATTAGAATTTACTTTATCATTTCCTGTTCTACCAAGAGAATACTTCAATTTTAAAAAGTTGATAAACGTCACCTTTTCTTTAAAAAAGGATTCATCAGAGATAATCCATCCAAACCCAACACCAGGAAACATATCCCATCTATTTTTCTTAGCAAAATTGACAGAAGCATCCCAACGTGCAGCGGCTTCCAAGAGATACCTATTATTGAAGGTATAATTTACTCTTGCTACATATCCCGCTCTAGCCTCGATCGAACTTTTTCCACTAGACGCTACAATATCCTCAAGTGCTGTACTTCCATAGTCTATGTCATGTAGCCCTTCCAAGGGAAAATTGCGTGCACCAGCAGAAAGGTTTCCAGTTCTATATTTTGACCATTCATACAATCCTAAAAATTGTAAATCGTGCAATCCAAAAGATTTAGAATAATTGACATAAGGCCGAAATGTTATTCTATTGTTCTGATTATGTGCTTGGGTTAAGGAAGTCTTAGTTATTCCAGGAACAGTCGATAACTCGACAAAAGAGCCTGTTTTTTGGTCTCTAGACCTCCCCATTAATTTATAGGGTTGCAACCAGCTTTTTGCTTCCAAGCTAGTCTTGTCATAAGCTGCTAATAATTGAACATCTAGTCCATCGATTCCAGGTACCGAAAACTTAAGATTCACGTCGCCCTGAAATACGTGGTTATCTCTATTTTGATAGCCGGAATGCTCAACTGATGCCAATGGATTAATCCATCCTGGCGAACTATTATATGCTGTATAAATTCCATTTTCTGCATACATAGGTAAGTTTGGCAACATCATGGCTGCCTGATAGAACGGATTGAGATAGGATGTATTATCTGGCGAAATACCAGGAGTTCTTCCTATTTCTGCGCGATAAGTAAGATTAAGATCTGCGGCCAATAAGTTGGTAAGCTTGGAAGAAAGATTCGTACGGACATTATAGCGCTTGAAGTTCGTATTCTTAATCACTCCTCCCTGATCCAAATGGGATAATGATGAAAAATACCTAGATTTTTCATTACCACCTGAGATAGAGACGGAATGATGTTGTGACTTGCTATTATTTCCCAATAACTCTCCTATCCAATCCGTTTGTCCAAATAGAGGATTGGTATTGGTACCATCATTTATTGATCTGATCAACTGAGGACCATAGGTATAAGGGACAGGGTCTCCATTTTGATGCAACAGATAGTCATTGTCCATATCTACTCCTTTATTATACCAAAGCATGTAA
>JAITLW010000248.1 GCA_031277715.1 Sphingobacterium sp.
CAAAAGTAGTTGCTTTTGTAGCGATAGTTCTACAAATTAGCAGCTACTTTTGGTCATGTCATTTTCCTTTGAGTTATTTGTCTTGTAAATCAATTACGGGACTAAAGTGAAACTGTTACATTCTCTCTGGATTAGTGCTTTGCTGCTCGTCACCCTTTGTAAAGGAGCAAAAGGTGAAGTGAATCCTTATGAAGAATTAAGAGCTTTAAAAAGTGAGTTTGTTGCAGTCAAAGCTTTCTCTATCTTACGTACCGATATGGATCTCCATGAGGCAGATTCTGTCCTTAAGAATATCGAATTTATACATAGGCTAGCGAAAGAGAAAGAGGACAAAAATCTCATTTCGGTCTATTATGAAATGCTAGGTCACTACTTCTCCCTTCGCTACGACCGGGTCAATAGTTTGGCGACCATGAACCATGAAAAAGCAGTTCAATTTGCTCAGGACAACGCTTTAGAGGAACAGCTTTTCCGACAAAATTTCAGCTTTGGCAATTACTACTATACGTATTTTAAATATGCAGATGCGTATCGCTATTTTAGACAATCTCTTTCTCTCCTAGAGAAACTTGATGAAAGCCGTGTGGCCCGTGTCTGGCAATATTACCTTACCTTATCCCGTTATTTTTTTGATATCAAGGAGTATGATATGGCATCGCAACTGCTTGAAAAAGCACTTGTTTACAATAATAAGCTAGCTCCTAGAGAGCTATTTGATATTATAAATACCTTAGGTCTTATTGCTCTGAATACAGGTAAGACCGATGAGGCATTGGACTATTTTAAAAAAGTATTGGAAAAATCCAATGCTGTATTGGATTCCGCATGGATGGGGATAGCCTATGGAAACATGGGGAACGTATATGCCCAAAAACATGATATCAACAAAGCACTTTCCTATTTTGAACTTGATTATAAATATAATTCGCAAGTTTCTGGAGACCTGATATCAGGTTTAGTTTCATTGAAAAGGATTGCAGAAATACAGTTTCAGCAACGTGAGTTTGCTAAAGCATTGGTGAATATTGATATCTATCTCAATAAGATGGAGAAAAAACCTATCCGGTATGAAAGCCTGGTCGAAGCTTACGATTTAAAGGCAAGATTATTGGATACGCTCTCTATCGAAGAGGGACAGTTGTCGACATTGAAAGAAGCTACTAAATATAACCGATTACTTGCCACCTTGCATAGCAGTTCGTCTATTGAGCTGGCGAAATTGGAAGATGAAAAATCAAATTACGATCAGTTCTATCATGAATCCCGTCAGTATAAGCGACTAAGTATCTTGCTGGTTATCACTTTGGGCGTTGCAGTCTCCGTCCTTCTTATTGTCTTATATAAGAAGAGCAAACGTGGAGCACAGAATATGGAAGTGGTTAAAGATAGTGTAACAGAAGAGGAAGAGGAGTACTGTCCATTAATTATATTAAGTGATAAGCGCTTTCATACAGAAGATTCCCACCGAAGCGTTCAGATCAGTCTGGAGCTGCGACAGCTGTTAGGTGGAAATCTCATGAATAATCGTAATTGGGAGAAGTTTAAACTAGCTTATATAAACAGCTTTCCATGTTTTTTTACTGATATGCTACAGCGATACCCAGAACTGACAGATTCTGATTTACGCTTATTGGCATTGATCAATCTTAATCTCTCGAATAAAGAAGTTGCTGATAAACTCTCCGTATCCTTAGACGGAGTTAAAAAGGCCAAACAGCGCCTTAAAAAGAAACTCAGTGACCATATTGTCTATAACTAGATAATAACTTTGTCTCTCCGCTATATTTGTCTAATTTCGTGATGGAATGATTACTTATTCGATATGACGGAAATTAGTTTACACGGAACACTGACAGGGCATCAAAATCCCATTTATACACTTGAGGTTGACGCGGATAGCCATATCCTATATTCTGCAGGCAATGATAAGGGCATTGTAGAATGGGATCTGACTGAAATGAAATTCAAGCGAATACTTTGCGCTGTTCCTGCTTCTGTATATTGTCTTAAGATTATTCCTGGCACGGATTGGATTGTTGCGGGAATGCGCAATGGAGAGCTCTTTATTATTCAACGAACGGAACCAGAATTGGTTGCTAAACTGAAAGTCGATAAGGGAGCTATTTTTGATATTCAGTTCCTTCAAGCCAAGAATGAAATTATCGCGATTGGAGAAGAAGGAAGAGCTTATGTTTGGAGTTTAGACACCTTTCAGTTATTATATACTTTTCAGGTATCTAAAGATAGAGTACGGACGATGGCTGTATCTACAGACGGACAACTTATCGCTTTTGGTGATAAAGAAGGTTGGGTATACATTCATGATGCGCAGGATTTCAATCAGATCGCAGCAGAGAAAGTCCATGAGATGGCAATCGCGAGTATGCTTTTTGACAAAGAGCACCTCTATACAGGGGGGCGGGATGCCCGGATGTATAAATTGAATTTTCCAATTCTAAAGAAGAAAAATGAGTTGACTCCACATTTCTTTACCGTTTATGGAATAACAGCGCTGTCCAACGAGCTGGTCACTGTAAGTAGAGATAAGACGATTAAAGTGTGGGATAAGGATTTTCGACTGCTTAAGAATATATCCCGCGATAAGGGTATTGACTCGCATCATCTTTCGATCAACAGTATGGCCTATGATGGAATGCTCAAATTGCTGTGCACGGCCGGAGATGATAAACTGATCAAAGTCTGGTTGGTGAAGTAGTTATGAAGTGATCTTGTTATCAAGTGATGAAGCAATTAGTTCACTCGATAACAAGATTCCTCGATTATAGGGTAGTAAGACCAACTATCTCTTTTAAATATTTTTCGTCTATCTCATCAAAGGTATTCAGTTGATCACTGTCTACATCCAATACAGCAATGACTTCATCGTTCTTTATCATAGGAACGACGATTTCAGACTTAGAAATTGAGCTACAAGCGATATGGCCTGGGAACTCCTCTACATTGGGTACAATTAGTGTTTCTTTTTGTGCCCAAGAAGCGCCACATACTCCTTTATTAAAGCTTATACGTGTACAGGCTACAGGTCCTTGAAATGGGCCCAGTACAAGCTGATCTCCTTTTACAAGATAAAAACCGACCCAAAAGAAATTGAACTGCTCTTTTAAAGCCGCGGCAACGTTTGCCAGATTAGCAATTTCGTCCGGTTCTCCTGCCAACAGTGCTTTAATCTGCGGAATCAAACTTTTGTACTGTTCTTCTTTATTTCCGGTATTTATTTTAAGGTCTTCTGCCATTTTGTTTTAAGTTATGATGGTGAAGGAGGTGATGATAGTGATGTTGTTCTTAAGATTTTTTATTTCCCTCACCATGATCACCTTCTTCACTTTCTATTGAAACTGAATCCGTATGTTAATCCCAAAATACGTATACGATGTTGCATAGTTTTGAGAGGTGTATGGTTTTACAGCATTCGAATTATAGAATAGACGAATATTGTAGAACTGATTAACGGTATAATCCAATGACGGGTTGATCGTTAAGCTCTTGTTGCCTCCAGATATCTCTGCTTGGTTGATATCTGAGCGGTATACGGTAGTTTTTCTGTCATTCAAAGCAAAGTCTACTCTGAAGTTCATATCATTTACCCACTTGCGGTCTTCAAAAATTCCGAAAGGAAGACGGATGTTATTTTTTCGCAATCCCATACCTACGATGAAAGACTGTTCGGTCATCATTGCCAATTGACTATTCTGTAAGCTCATGTTCATATCCCGTGTTTTACGGTATTCAGAGTTTACAGATAGGGCATTTGCAAAACGCATATCGACTCCGATAAGCGGAACAAATCTGTCGATGATTGATATTTGACCATATTGATTCTTCGGTAAGAAATTTTGATTCGCATCCCGTGCAAACGGCATTCCGTCGGCTTCCTCATATCTTGCTGTTGAAGTATATCCCCCAATAATATATTGAGACTGGTAAGCATGGTTGATATTGATCGAGCTGATGAAATCCTGTATTCCCAGTACATTGGCCAAGGCATTGTAAGATATTCTCCAGTTTGGAAGAGGGAAGGTTGGCTTAATTCCCTGTTTTGCCTGATCCGCATCTTTGCCTAGGTAAGTCGCTAGGAATGCATTGACGACTACATCTTGTTGTGTCTTACTATATCCATCGGCATAGAAGTCTGCAGATTGGCCTACGGAGTTAATGTTTTTCTCTCCTAGACGTTGTGATATCGCCTGTCTATGTTCTTCAAATTTTTGGAATAATGCGTCACTGTTTTTAAACGAAGTACGGATAGCAATCTGAGAAACAGTATAGTTTCCGGTCACATAAGGGGATGCACTTTCCAACTGACCAGTAGTGGCATTAAATTGAATAGCAGAGGTCAGGTTATAGTTATCTATACGTGACATCGTTAAGTCTACTCTTAAGCCTTTAATAGGCTCAAGATTGGCTACAACGGAGATGTTCTCTGCAAATGTTTTGGTATACATATTCGTTTGTAGTGTATCGGATGACAACCAGCCATTTCGGGCCGCTTTATCTAGGATGTCCCCTTGTCCGCCGAATAGGAAGCCCCAGCCCGGAGCATTCGAGTTGAAGTCATACCCAAGCACATTGGTCGAAGGTAAATAACCCGGAAGATACGTACCCTCCGTCTTTGTATACGCTCCATTTACATTGCGGATAGAAGTCAGCAACTGAACCAAAAATGGAACAGTTCCTGTGCTATTCCTGCCTGAATTTTGACGGATGAAACTAAATTTGTTGTAGAGTGCACTCAGGTTCAACGTCGGGTTAATCTGTATTGTCCTATTATTTTGTATGCTATTACCC
>JAITLW010000265.1 GCA_031277715.1 Sphingobacterium sp.
CGTCAGTGACGGTAGCCCCACGGATTAGTTCATTCGTCTTTTCATCTTTCACAGTTACTGTGATGCTTTTTTCTTGCCCTATGGTTCTTAGCGGGATTCCCGAAACAAAGAGAAGGGAGATAGTCAATAAACTTCTAAAATTCATGAAAACGTTAACTTTTGAGTTTCTTCGGATTCCATTTCCGAATTGATTCAAAGGTATGTTTGCGGTATTAGAAGCTTATTTAATAGTTATTAAAGAGGCATTAGTTTGGCATTAGAATTTTTTAATCTCCTTTTTTGTGTAGGGTAGTTTGATGACCATTCTCGTCCCTTCGCCAATCTGTGAAGTAATGAATAGTGCTCCCTTGTGTAGATGAATGATTTTTTGAGAAAGTGAAAGGCCTAAACCCGAGCCGAGATGTCCTATTGCATTTTTGCCACGATAGAAAGGGGTTAAGATCTTTGGTAGGTCTTCCTGACTAATACCTATGCCTTTGTCGTCGATTGTTATGAATAGGTTGCCGTCCTTGACATGGATAGCGATGGATATCTCCTGAAAGTCGGAGAACTTAGCCGCATTATGGATGAGATTGGTAATAGCGATTTCTAGGAGTTCGGGATTACCATGTAGTCGGATGTTGTCTAGGTTTTCCTCCACCTGAAGGTGAATAGCTACTTTGATAGTGGGGTTTCGCTGTAAGAGATCGTCCATCATATCCCAAAAGAAATCTTCAAACGCAAATTGCTTTATGTTTGCCATCTGATAATCTACTTGTGCCAGTGAAAGCAGATTGTGGATGAGATTGTCCATTTTTTGACAGTCCCTTACAATGTTGGTCAATGCTTCCTTATATTCTTCGGTATTGCGTTCTTGACGTAGTGTTATTTCCGCGTTACCCAGCAGTACCGCTATGGGGGTCTTTAGTTCATGTGATGCATTGGAGACAAATGATTGTTGCATTTCAAAAGCCTGTTGTAGCCTTGAAAAAACTTGGTTTATAGTTTCTTTGAGCTGTTCGATTTCGTCGTCCCTTATGCCACGTAAAGGAAGGCGTTCGTGTAGATTATTGGCCTCTATTCGCTTCATATGTACGATGACGTCCCTTATGGCGGAAAGTATCCAGTTTGCGAATACGCGTCCCAATAGTACCGTTAGAACTATTGCCAATACAAAGCTGATGATCATGGCATAACGCAATTCCTGAAGAGATTGTTCTCCATAGATGTTTTGGGCAGAGGCAATGATGACAAAATCACCGGAATTGTCCTTGTAGAGGATGCCGATAGAGGGGACATTATCACGTTCAAAAAAAACTGTTTTTTGTGCAATGATGCGATCTATGGTTTCTTTGTCCCAGCTCACCCCTTTTTCCTCTATAAACATAGAGTTGTAGTTGGTGTCGTAAATTCGAATTTGCTCTGTGGGTAGTGTCCTTGGGAATTTATGAAGAACTTCTTGGTACTCTTCTTTTGAGAAGTTGTCCCTTGCCAGATAATTGTGTCCTACGATATAAGCTCTGTCTTCTAGTCTCTTGTGGAAGCTGCGATCTATCTCTTTGGATACCAAAAAATATATAGTTCCCATTACAGCGAGAAGAAGCGAGGCAAAAAGCAAGCTGAATTGGGAAATCAATCGGGTTTTTGTCTTCATATTTTATCTTTAAGAATGTAGCCCATGCCTACAACCGTGTGAATCAAGGGGGCATTAAAGCCCTTGTCCACTTTGGCGCGAAGATAGTTTACATAGACATCTATGAGATTGGTTCCTCGATTGAAACCGATACCCCAAACAGCTTCGGCAATCTGTGCGCGGGACATGACACGGTTTTTGTTGACTAAAAGATACTCTAAGAGGGCATATTCTTTAACCGTTAATGTGATGGCTTTTCCATTACGTTGTACTGTTTTTGAAAAGCAATCCATTTTTAAATCGTCGGCATGGTATTCTATACTGGTGTTGTGGTAGGTGCCACGGCGTGATAAGGCTTTAATCCGGGCTAATAGTTCGTCAAAATGAAACGGCTTGGTGAGGTAATCATCAGCACCACAATTGAAGCCTTCAATCTTGTCTTGGATGGTGCTGAGAGCGGTGAGCATCAAAATAGGGACATCCGCTTTGAGTCTGCGCACATGTTTGCAGATTTCGGTGCCGTTCAGATGGGGGAGTATACCATCTAGGATAAGTAAGTCAAAGTCTTGTTCTAAGGCTAGTTTTAGGCCGGTAGCCCCATCGTAAGCCACCTGTACTTGATGGCCAGCTTCGTGTAGTCCCTTTTTTATAAATTCGGCAACCCGAATTTCGTCCTCAACCAAAAGTATATTCATAGCGATGCGTCTGCTGTTTCCGATTGCGAAATTGCTTTTTATTTGTTGAAAAGTTCTCAACATTAGAAAAATCTAATGCAGCGATACAACCTTTGTTCGTTTTTTTTCGTTTCTTAAGATGTTTTTTATTTCTTCACTTTTCAATTTATGAGACAAGATTATTTACATCTTTTTCCAAATTACATTGCAAAAACTGCGCCGACTGCTGGTCTATCGGAGCAGTTTTTAAACCGATATCCAAGGCTCCCTGCCGAGTATCTTGATTTTTTAGAGTCCTTTTCGTTGCTATCTAATAAATCAGATACGACATGGTTTAATAGTATAAATGATTTTAATGAGGAGAGTGAGGGTGAGTTTAGGTGGGACGAATTCGAACGGCAATCAATGGAAGCGTTTGAAGGGGATGTTTCAGCTCAGCGGCTAGTGGGGGATTTTTGGGATAGGCATATCCCTATTATACTGTCCGTCGAAGAGGGGTATAGTTACTTTTGCATTGGTGTAGGAGAAGATAACTGGGGAAAGGTGTACTTTGGCGAAGAGCCCGAATACGAAGAGGTAGAATGGGTTTCGGATAGCTTTTTGATGTTCATGGAAGCACTGTTGGAAGATAAGTTGGCCGAAAAATATAGACGACTTTTAATTTAATTCGGGGGATTTTCAATAAAACCACTGGTTTCGGGGATTCTTTTCCTAGCGTTGTCTCCTTAGTTTTGCTTTTGTAATCCAACGATGGAAATAATAAAAAGTTTAAAACTAAAAATATAGAGAAATGAAAAAACAATTATTGACAATCGCAGTTCTTTCCGCTATGCTTTTTGCCGCTTGTGGGGAGAATAACAAAAAAGCAGAGAACAATACACAGACTACAGAAGAGGCTGGAAAGAGCGGAGCAACATCCGGTGACACAGAGCAAGCTGGGAATTTCTTGACAAATCGGGATGCGTTAAAAAAAGCAGAGTCTGAATTGAAAGATATGCCTAAGTTCAAAGGAAAAGATGTTAAGGTATTCCAAAATATTCACTTCTATGAGGATGGCCGTATACAATTAGCTCTTCAAGATCCGGATAAGCCAGAAAATATTGACGATTATTTATTCCAGGGAGGAAAATGGCAGGAGCCTCAGGCTGTTCAGATTTCTGGCGATGGAGATATGTCTGCTAATGTGTTTGCATTAAGTACGCTTAAGTTTGAGACTGTTGCGGATATTTATAAGCAGCTAGAGACGCAGTCTAAAGAAGTCGAAGGTGCTAAGATCGACGGTCACATCTACTACAATTTAAATGTAATGCATCAAAAAGGGCAGTGGATGACAGGTGTACAAGGTACGCGTGGACAGTACTCGGGCTACTTTAATGCAGATGGAAGTTTGATTGAATTCAAGAAAAACTAAGGTTTATTGATTTATACTGTTCTAGTTGTGGGGGAGCTTTTGTGAGCTCCCTCTTTTTTTGTTTATTCGTGTCGGTCGATAATCTCAAAAATCCGTTCAATAGGACGGCCGATTACAGCTTTGTCTCCCTTGATTATTATTGGACGTTCTATCAATATAGGATGTGTCAATAGAATATCGAGCCATTTTTCGTCTGACAAGGTCAGGTGGGAGAAATTTTCCTGAAATAAAGGCTCTTTCGTCCGGATGAGGTCTAATGGCTTCAACTGGAGCAATTGTAATAGCAGACGGAGCTCTTCTCTAGTTGGTGTTTCTTCCAGATAGTGGACTACTTCTGGAGTATTCCCGTTTTTTAAGAGGAGTTCTAGTGCGGCGCAACTCTTGCTGCAGTTTGTGTTGTGGTATATTTTAACGGTGCAGTCTGTCTTCATTTGAACTGTCTTATAGGGCTATCTAAAAAGAGTAAGCTGTTTCACTTTTTGTTTCTGATAGTACAAAGTAAGTTTGAACTGTGCTGACATGAGGGAGAACGGCCAGTTTATGTCTTAAGAATAAATGGTAGGCATCCATGTCTTTTGTAGCTATGCGGAGCATAAAATCATAAGAACCTGCCATTTGATAGCATTCCATGACTTCGGGGAATTTGGCAACTTCGCGTTCAAATTCATTGAGGACCTCATAGGTATGTGCTTTGAGGAATACTTGAGAGAAGGAAATTAATCCAATTCCTATCTTATGACGATCCAGTATCGCTACTGTTTTGCGAATATAACCTGCAGCTTTAAGCTTTTTGACGCGTTCATGAACCGCGGCTATGGATTTGTGCAGTTTTAATGAGAGCTCTTTGTTACTGAGGGTCGCATCCTCCTGTAATAGTTTTAATAGCTTCCTGTCTGTTTGATCCAGTTCCATAACGTATTTTTTTTGGTGACGCAGCTAAATTACTATTTTAATCTGTATTTTTTATTGGTTTTGTTTGATGGTTCGATAAAAATTATTGAATTATTATCGTTGTGTTGAATATTATTTTGTTTTGTTAGAATTTTGTGCAGTTTAGTATGAAGACCATATTATATTCGAAAAATTTCTAAAAATATAATTTATTAAATAAATAATGATAGAGGAAACTACTTTTAGCAAATGTTTATCTCCAGAGTTGGATAGTCGCTTTCAGCATTTGTGGTGTTTGGTTGGAAATACACCTATGCTAGAATTGCAGTACGTGTACAAAGGTAAACCGGGAAAGATTTATGTAAAATGCGAAAACTACAATCTTACAGGTAGTATCAAAGATCGTATGGCATTGTATATTCTTTATAAAGCATATTCGAATTGTCAGATCAAACCTGAAGATATGATTGTCGAGGCGACTAGTGGAAACACAGGTATTGCATTCTCGGCTATCGGTAAAGCGTTAGGTCATGAAGTAAAAATCATTATGCCAAATTGGTTGAGTAAAGAGCGTATCGATATTATTAAAAGTATGGGTGCGGAAATTCAATTGATTAGTAAAGAAGAAGGTGGTTTCTTGGGAAGTATCCGTCTTAGTGAAGAGCTTGCTGCACAGGGTGGCGTGTTCTTGCCAAGACAATTTGAAAATGAATATAATGCCGAAGCACACGAGCTGACTACAGGTAAGGAAATTGCATTACAATTGGCTAGTAAAGGGTTGATTGCTGATGCATTTGTTGCTGGTGTGGGTACTGGTGGTACGGTAATGGGCGTGGGTAAACAATTGAGAAATTATAATCCTGCAGTTCGTATTCATCCGTTGGAGCCTCAGGAAAGTCCTACACTTACTACAGGTTACAAAGTAGGAGCACATCGTATCCAAGGTATCTCTGATGAGTTCATTCCAGCAATCGTTAAATTGGAAGAATTGGATTCTGTTGTTTGTGCTTCCGATGGCGATTCTATTATCATGGCTCAGAAATTGGCAGGTCAATTAGGTTTGGCTGTAGGTATCTCTTCTGGTGCTAACGTAATTGGAGCTATTAAATTGAAGGAAGAGTTGGGCGACGAAGCTGTTGTCGTAACACTTCTATGTGATGATAATAAAAAATACTTAAGTACGGATCTTGTTAAAGAGCAACCGGTGAAAGAAGGATATATCTCTACAGATTTAGATTTCACAGGTTTCCAGCCTATAGCGCGCCTGGAAAAATCTTTGTTCGGATCAAGCGTACGATAAGACTTGTTTCAGCCTAAATTTATTTAGGTGTTGTTTGTGTTTGTGTGGTAAGCCGGGATTTTAGGATCCTGGCGGACCTCACTTAAATTGGTTTAACAAAAACTAATCTCTTTAAACTAAAATTATGAAAGCATTTTTGTATGTTTTTTCAATCCTGTTACTGATGTTCTCAGGTGTAGCTATCGGCCAACAGGCGGATAGCCTATCTGATGTCTCTGGTCTTACATTTACAGATGGTAGCGTCACAGACAGCACCCAAGGAGCGGGAGTTCCGGATGACCTGGTTTTCTCTGATGGACAGGATACGGGTAGTGCACAGGTCGACAGCACTGCGACGGTAGATGCTACAGCTGCTGTAACTACAGATGGTGCCGCTGCAGACGATAAGTCGATGTGGGGTATCTTTATCGCCGGTCTTTTGGGTGGTTTTGCAGCATTCTTTATGCCCTGTATCTTCCCAATGGTACCGCTTACGGTGAGTTTCTTTACCAAGAAATCAGGAACACGTTCCAAGGCGATATCACAGGCCTTCTTATACGGTATATTTATCATTGTGATCTATGTCGCACTGGGTATGTTGATTACCATTGCCTTTGGACCTGAAGCGCTGAACGAACTGTCTACAAACGGTATCTTCAACTTCTTCTTCTTCCTACTTTTGGTAGTTTTTGCGGCATCATTCCTTGGTGCATTCGAGATAACCCTTCCGAGTTCATTTGTCAACAAGATCGATGCACAATCGGACAAGGGCGGATTGATCGGTCTGTTCTTTATGTCGGCCAGTCTGGCGGTAGTTTCTTTCTCCTGTACAGGACCGATCATCGGTACGTTACTGGTAGAAGCGGCTACAAGAGGTGAGCGTCTTGGACCTGCAATAGGTATGCTGGGCTTTTCCATTGCCCTGGCTGTCCCTTTTGTCCTGTTTGCGATGTTCCCATCGATGTTGAAATCTATGCCTAAATCCGGTGGCTGGTTGAATAGCGTGAAGGTAGTATTGGGATTCCTGGAGCTGGCGCTAGCGCTTAAGTTTCTTTCCAATGTGGATCTGGCTTACAACTGGAACTTCCTGGACCGCGAGGTATACCTGGCCCTATGGATCGTGATATTCGGACTTTTGGGACTGTACCTGATCGGCAAGATCCAGTTCTCCCACGATAGCCCGTTACAGTTCCTTTCTATACCGCGTACGATGATTGCCATTCTGGTATTCTCCTTTGTGGTGTACATGGTACCGGGACTGTGGGGAGCGCCATTGAAAGCGATATCGGCATTCCTTCCTCCTATAGGCACACAGGACTTTGACCTGAACAACCTGGCTCTGAGCGGAGGTGGTCCGGCGGCACATACCGGAGGCGCAGATGCCAACAGCCGTAAGCACTATACCTATTTCCACAGCAAGTCGACAATCAAAGGATTGGATCCTTACTACGATTACGATGAAGCGTTGGCAGCAGCTAAAGAGCAGAAGAAACCATTATTGGTCGATTTTACGGGCTGGAACTGTGTCAACTGCCGTAAGATGGAAGCAGAGGTATGGAGCAGTCCAAAAATCCGGGCGATGCTGAACAATGAGTTTATCCTTGTAGAGCTTTACGTTGATGATAAGGTCCTGGATCTTCCGGAAAGTGAGCACTATGTTTCGAAGCAGACAGGTAAGAAGATCAATACGGTAAGTAAGCGCAATGCGGACTTCCAGATCAGCAAGTTCCAGAGTAACTCACAGCCTTTGTACGCACTTTTGGACAATGAAGGTGAGCTATTGGTACCTACCAGTGGTGCAATCTATGATATCGAGAAGTATGGAGCATTCCTACAGTCTGGTATAGACGCATTCAAAGCGAA
>JAITLW010000275.1 GCA_031277715.1 Sphingobacterium sp.
ACACTGGCCTTATGCTCCAGTGCCGATTTAGTTAGCTGGAGTATGGACTCCGTTATTGTCCAGCATCCCGATATTTACCTGCATGGCTATCAATATGTAGATTGGCAGTTTGACGGGCCCGATATCATCGCGGTATCGCGTACTTCCCATGAGGATGGACAGGGAGGAGCTGCCAACCATCACGACGCCAATTACCTTACATTCCATCGGGTTACAAATTTTCGTGACACCAGAAATAGTAATTAATGTAAAAAAAAATACCTGAAGCGGGGAGCTTCAGGTATTTTTAACTAACCAATTATTAACCTAAATTATGAATACTGATATAACGGCAAAACCTATGCCGATAGTATTCACTGTCATGATGTTAACAAAAAGGTTACAATAAAATCCTTATCATCCTGCGATTAATATCCCATCACGGACAATTATCGCACACGTTTAACGGTACAATCGTCTCGTTTCCAAAAACAGCTCGATCTGGTTCAGTACAGTTGGGAGCTTCTTCAGCACATCCTGCGACCAGAACCGGAATACCGTATAGCCCATATCCCGTAGCGCACGGTTTACCCGTTCATCCTTCTGCATATTGCGTTCTATCTTCGGTATCCAGAATAAGCGGTTGGACTTAATTCGCTCGCGGTTGTTCTTCCAGTCGAAGCCATGCCAGAACTCCCCATCCACAAAAATAACCAGTTTATATTTCTTGATGACGATATCAGGCCGGCCCGGTAGGGACTTATCGTGCAGGCGGAAGCGGATATTTCTTGACCATAGCGCTTTACGCAGGATCAGTTCAGGCTTCGAGTTTTTACTTCGGATACGCGACATATTATAGCTGCGTTGCTTCGAGGTGTAAAAACCTGCCGACTCCTCAAACCGGGGAACTACTATTTTTTCACTATCATCGTCATAGTTGCGCATTGTTCAAAGTTATAGCTTTAGATCGTAACTAGGTAATTCCAGCTGGCTCCCAGGCCGGATAATTCTTATTAAACTCTTCCACCGGATTTTTTACTTTACTCATTAAATTATTCGTAGATATTGCATTGTATGAGTCAAAGAATCTTCACAGGAGGCCCGATGATGGAATAATTAATTGTAACTTCGTAATGAATCAACTTGATGGTAGAACAAAAGTACTGAGACAAGCATAGATGATCCGAGAATTACTAGGTTTACCCATTTATTACAAAACTAAAATCAGTCAGACCGAATTTAAAACCTTACAGGGATACGCTGTAGATCATTTAGGTGTGAAAAATATTTATGCACTTCGCGACAAATTCGAGGGAGAGCGCTATTACAACCAGTTTTTACAGCGGTCTTTTGCCGAACTGGCATTTCAGAATTACATAGGTGAATCCTTCTTTCAGCTTGAAGAGAAATCAAATAAAGACTTTAAACCCGATTTTGCCTTAGATAATAAGAAGGTAGAAGTAATAGATTGTTCTTTCGAAGAGTATCCTAAAATTCCGGCTGGAGACTACGATTCGCTGATCTTTTGTTTTGTAAACCTAAGTTCACGGGATGTATGGATCGCGGGCAGTTTAGATCGGGACACAGCGATGAAAGAGTCAAACCAAAACCTCCTGAGTCCCATGTTCAGGAAATCGTTCCATGGCGTTTTGAAAAACCTAACTATTCTGGAGGCAATCTGATCCCCCGTAGAGTTTATTGCACCAGTTCATCCCTTTGCGGGATCGGCTCGTCTTTCATAAATGCTTCAAATGCTCCGACAGGAGCAAAGTCTATGTTGATATTGGCATAGTCACCCACGTTCCGCCATAGCCTTACCGAGTCCGTACCCTTCTTTTTTAGCCATTCCCTGCTTACGGGCTGCCGTTCGTTTAGCCCCAGCACATCGACCAGGAGCCATTGTCCCAGAGCAGACTGTCCGTATCTTTTACCATCTTCGTCATACTCCGTGTTACTGCCCGATTGTAGCGCCTTCATATTAGATTGCGTGACCAGCGAGGGGATTCTCTTGCCGTTTGGTAACTGTAGATGAAAGCGTACTTCCGGCAGATCCTCTTTAGGCCCGCTCAGAGCCGCCCTATGCTTTTCGAAATCAAAGATATCTTTTGTAAAAAAACCGGGATATTTTTCATGAAACTCCCTCGGTATCGGTATATATACCTCATTAAGCGGTCTCGGTCTATTGCTGCCCTTGTTTTTAGGAGCCGCGTTCCAGGCATTCAATCCCGATTTCTCCTCGACCTCCTTCGATCGGTACGAGTATAGCGGTAGGTAGACCTCTTCTATATCATCCTTTGCTTCTTTAGTAGAAGAAATCAGATTCGTGTAGGCCTCCAGTAAAAACTGAAATGGATCTTCAATGATCTTCACGTCAAACTGATGGAGCAGTAACGTGTCCCGCTTCCCCGAATCAAACCGTTGCCATATCTGCGAATCACCAAACGTATATTTATAATCTTTGGCTCCATCAGACCAAGAGAACGCCGTTGCCGTGACCGAAAAATTATCCAGTCTATCCAGACAGATCAGAGGGTAGGCGCATTCATTGATTACAAAACGGCCTTCATCCCGCGTCACATAATGATAGATATTACCATCTTCTGTTAGGCCCAGGCGTTTATAATCGCTCCGCATCCTTTCATTCTTGATCTCCGATATTTTGTAAGCCAGATCATCCGGATTTCCCCTATACTGATTTATTTCATCCTGATAGCGCTTCAGTTGCATCACCTTTTGAAAAGAAGGTTTACTGCTCATCCAGGTTTTCAGACCTATACCCACCCTTTGGTTTCCGAATACAGACAGTACATCGTGGGGAGTGTTACCGATATCGACATTCTGGCCACCAAATATTTTCGCAAATACAGTTTCCTGAAATTTGGAATCCAGGTACGGGATCATATCACCCTGCTTCTGGCGGAATAGATTGGTCAACGCTCCGTACACCTGTAGGAATTTGATATATTCTTCCCGCCTTTCAGCCGAATATTGCGCCCAGATACTCATGGTTACAGCACCTCTACGATTTTTTCTGCTATTCGCTGCACTAAAGGCATCGTTACCGAGTTACCAGCCTGCATGTACAGTTTACTGTCAGCCAGTACCGGCGAGATTACAAAATCCTTTGGATAGCCCTGGAAAGAAAAACACTCCCTCGGAGTCAGTTTCCGTATTCCAAACTCATCTCTTACCAATGGGACATTATGTCCGCCGGCCCCCATATTGGCGGTAAGCGTCGGACATACATTATTTTTGTTCTCTCTCACATACACTCTTCTCCATTGGTACAGCGTATCCACAGACCTCATCGTTCTGTCCAGTTCAGGATAGTACATATGGTTCTCCTTGTAGTAGTATTTGTCTTCCTGCTTTCCCGGTTCCAGGATATCATGAATTGTCCTCGTCAGTTTAATAGGCTCAGGAAACGTAAAGTCAGCATGGTTCGGAACCCGTGTAGGGTCAAAAGCCACAATAAAAATACGTTCACGGTTCTGAGGCACATTGGCATGCGTCATCGAGTTCAGAACCTTCTCATACACCACATAGTTTAGTTTTTTCTCCAGGATCTCCTTGATGACACGGTAAGTATTTCCTTTATCATGCGTCAGTAGATTTTTTACATTTTCGAGAAATACCACCTTCGGCATATGCGTCTCTACTATTTTCTCAATATCAAAAAACAGCGTCCCCCTGGTATCCGAAAAACCTTTCCGGTGTCCGGCAATAGAAAAAGCCTGGCAGGGGAATCCGCCGCAGAGTATATCGAATTCGGCAGGTATAGCCGCTTTGATTTCATCCTTCGTTATATCCCCAAAAGGAACCTCACCGTAATTTTTTGCGTATGTAAATTTAGCATTGTTTTCAAATTCACTGGAGAATAGCGCTTTACCGCCTACATTCTGTAGTGCCATCCTAAAGCCTCCGACTCCTGCAAACAGGTCAATAAACTTAAACTTAGGTTTAGTTATAGATTGAAAAGGAGCCTGGATAGGTAGAAAATATTCCTGTGGTTTTATCTTCTTCAGATCAGTTGCATCTAGATCCTCACCACTTTCCTTTATCAGAGTATGAGCGTATTCATTCGCCTTATCACGAAAAAAACTGTCGTTTTTCGACTGTAAATGGTGTGTCAGATAGGCATCATTTATATCAAGTTCAACATTTTTACCCCTATGTTTTTGTGTTATGATCTGCTCAATCGAAAGTTGATTTTCGTTTTTTTTCTCTTTCATCTATAATCCCTAATATTCTGCCGCAATATAAGAATTTCGCCCGACTGAATCGCTAACTATAGGAGGTAGGAATGCTGCTAACTAATTTTTATATTTGAAGTAGTTGAATATCGCAGAGTTAGTCGTAAAAGAGTTCCGGTATAAAATCTTTGCGCTATCCCATCACTTACCAATAACCAATGTATGAATAAACTTGACCAACAGGCGAATGCATATATCATCAATCGAAAGAAATCTTTCCTTGGAGTTCCGGTTACTGAATCGCAGCTTAGGCATGCTATAGACTTTTCCTATGCCATGATTTATGGCGATGGCCATCACCGGTCCAGCAGGAGCGGCGGGCAGACCGTAAGATCCAGGGGCGAAAAGTTCTGTAATACCTTTCAGGGCAAATTAGCAGAGATCGTACTGCATGATTTATTAGTTTCAGCCGGAATAGCAGTCAGCGGAATAGATTTCTCCATACATGGCGAGGGGATTTGGGACGACTGCGACCTCATCGCTAATGGGAGGAGAATAAATATAAAGTCTGCGGCCTCATTTTCCAACTTACTTCTATTAGAGCAAAAAGACTGGAACGCAGCAGGCGAATATAAACCAGACCTCGAACAGGGAAAATCAACTACCTATGATGCCTTTGTTTTAATACGTTTTGGCGTAGATGTAAAAGGAATTTTTTCTGCCCATAAGCTTTTCTATTCAAATGAAGACCTTCCTAAAAGCAAAGTTGAACCCCTGATTTTAGCCAAAGGATGGAAGTACGATTTCGCAGGTTTTATTAATAATAATACATTCAGATACCTGATAGAACAGTCCTTTGTGATCCCGCAGGGTGCACTGCTCAATGGGAAGATACCCATGGACGCTTCCAATTACTATTGTCAGGCAGGGGATATGCAGTCAGAGGAAATATTCATCGAAAGATTAAAAACGACAAAATGCGATGCCGGATAGGTGCTTTTCAAATTTTTAGTAGCCTCACGTTCCAGTAACGATCTTATTTCTGTGATATGTCTTTACAGGCAACTGAAAAATCCGCCCGGAATCTGTGCGCATCAAAATCGCCTATTTTCTTCTCCTTATGGACCAGCACAGAAGTCGATTCATATAACAGATCCAATATATAAGAGCAGATCTCATCTTCCGATGATAGCTTCATTAATACGTCGAAATCCGGCCGTACACTGTAGTGCCCCACATTGTAGGCATAAAATTCCGTGTACGATGTCGGGATTGCAACCCTCTTCTGAAAGCGGAATGAATAGGACTTGCTATTTTCCAGAAGTTCCAGATCTATCCAAAGATGCTCCATCTCACCACCATAATCATTACACAGCATCTCCTCCAGATTAGTCAGATACTTGCCGATGATATCAGCGATACCGCTGGTGCGCTGATCGACTATATTCGCATGGATTGCCACTTTCAGAGGACTGCCCACAGGTCTCGGGCGACTTTCCGGAAAATCCCGTATGACACCGCTTTTGAATGTGCCGTACGAGTTGAAAAACAGCATTTTTGTCAATGCTTTATTCATTACACCCACTTCCTTTTTGTGCAGTACCTTTCCGATCTCATCCGTGAGTGTAGATTTTGGTACTAGCGCACTCTTGTTTGATCCAATGCATAGATAGACCTCATCATCTTCGAATAGCTTATTAATGATCCAATCAGCAGTTTTAACCCTAAACTCTTCACCGACCCCACAATAGCGCCATGTTACCTCACTCTCACTTTGTGCAGGTTCACCATCTTCATTATGCCAGTTGGTGACGTGATATTTGCTATTGAAAAGTCTAAATAATTGTTTTGAATCCATCAGGTTTAAAATTGTCCCTTTGCCACAGTTATGCAAAAATAAATTATAGCGAGCGATTAGTTAGGCTTAATCTCAGTTTTGAATTTCCCGTTAGCTATTGACACAACTTGTAGCGTTTTAAGTCCTTCTACACGTACAAAAGCACCCGAAAATGATCCTTCCACTGCCGTATTATTTACTTTAGTGATTTCTAGATTCAAAGCGTCCTCGGGCGCATGCGTGCCTCCCGTGGCCGTAACGTTGAGTTGCTTATTGTCCTGTGTCACAGAGTATACCCCGAGCATATTAGGCCCCGAAGTATCCAAGGAATATTGACCATTAGATACACGTGTGTTTTCGGACATAACTGTTATTGTAAGCCATTCCATTCCGCCGTTTGATCCTTTGATTTCCAAAAAGTTACCGCCGTCGACCCAACGGGCATTCACGGACGAAAATTGCTTTTCAATACCATCGATTTTTACCGTCATGTACATCGTGTCTACTGTCCCAGTAGCCTCATCTTTTTTACATCCCGAAAAAAGCAGTGCAAATAAGGACAAGGCCAATATCATCTTTTTAGTCATACCTTTTGATTATTGATTTTTTATCAAAAATACAATAATTGTGCCGTTAGCACTAGGCATCTTACGCCTTAAATAGATTCCCCATCCATTTACAGATACAACCCTGAAGAGGAGAGCTTCAGACGGCTTTAACTACCCAATTATATTTTCTTTAAGGGTATAAACACGGTTTGTTGTCATAGAATAAATGGCAATGGATCTCATGAAGAAAAGCTTTCTGATAATTTATATCGTACTGGCCTGCGTCAGTGCATCTGCACAGGTTCAATTTGAATGGAAAAGCGAATACCTCGGAAAATCAGGTTATCGCATTATGGAAAGAGAGAAGAGTCAGCCTATAGGGGATAGCAAGGGTGCCGCTCAGGTACATCAGGCGACCCTAAGTATTCCCCTGTCCCTAAAACTGGATAAGCGTCAACGGCCCACACTATGGTCCATAGGTGCCCAGGGTGTTTATTCTAAGCTGGATAATCAAAACTTCACCGAGCCCTTAGTTATTGACGAAATAGTAAATCTAGGCATCAGTTTAAATCATATGCGTCCTATTTCTCCACGCTGGTCCATGTTAGCTACAGTTGGTGCTGGAGTTTATACTCCGAGCTCAAACCTTTCCCTGTTGAACCGTAAAAACATATTAGGGATGGCTGGCGCAGTCTTTATCTATCACCTAAGGTCTAATCTGGATTTAGGTGGTGGAGTGGCGTTTAACAACTCTTTTGGAGCGCCGATGGTGCTTCCTGCTATTTATCTAAACTGGCGGACAGGAGGAAACTTCAAAGTGAATATCGCCATGATGGATGGACTGGCGATGTCCGTCAGGTACGACGCCCATAAAAATATCTCCCTAAGCGTTGTAGGAGAAATGAATGGGCAGATGGCCCTGCTGGAGCAGGATGGACAGGATAAAATATTTTCGCATATGTATGTCGTCACAGGCCTGCGCCCAGAGATAAAACTCGGTAAAAAGCTGTCCATTCCCATTAATTTAGGCATTAACGCCTTCCGCCCTGCAGAAATGACGGATAGAAGTATAAAAAGCATGTTTACTAGTGAAGGATATTACTTCCGAGCCTCGCCTTATGCCTCCGCAGGCTTTAAGCTTAAAATTTAACCTTCTTGGTTTGGAGTTTTAACGGAGCAATTATTAATCTAAAATAGGAATACGGATACAACCATGATTCCTATGCGATAGTATTAGGTTGCTCTGATGTTATTATACCCAATGTGGTATAATATTGCAGGCAGTTTGCTTACTCCATTTTCGTTTTCATAGTATAGTTGAAACGAACAACGGTTTTACTCCAAAGTGTCAACACCTGTTCAGCCGTTAGGCTATTCTCTCTTTCACATACCGTCAATCTATCACGAAATGAGCGGATATACTGGCTCCAGTACATTCCTTTACGATCCTGCAATAAGAAATAGAAACCAGCATCTCCAAATTTTTTTCCCGAAGAGTTCAGAATCAGTTCTCCGTCTGTCCCGACTTCGATAGACATGATCACTGTAGCATTGCCCTTCGGTAGGGGAAAGGTCGCTTTCAAACAAGTTTCCCCAGATGGCAACTTGCACGTGCCGTATAGCCCCGAATAAATCACTTTGCCACTGGATTTAAATTTCCTTAGCCAAATCGTATATACCACCTCATCTGTGTTTGGATTCCGAAGTGCGATTATCTCACTCGTCAACAATTCATTCTCTGCTATATTTTCCGTTGGGATATGCAGCTGATTGATTCTGTTGCTAAATAGCATGTTCACCCATGTACCAAATACCTTAAATATAGGATTCCACTGTAATCCGAATCGCAGGTTATAATCAGATGTACTTTCGTAGAAGGCAATGACCTTTTTCGACAGTCTGGACAGATCATCCGGTGCAAGGCCAAACGCTGCAATAGAAGGTATCAGTCCCCTCGAGAGACTGTTCCTTTCAATAACAAGGTTTTCCTTTTCAGCCAATTCATGGATAAACTGTTCACCTATGCCGTTGAGGTCACCAAAAGGGCCCATTAGCCACGGGTGATGTTCAGGTTCTATCTTTCTCCCCCATAGGATGACCCATTGCTGTGTGCACCAATCTTGAAATTTTTGAATTGGATAAGCTACTCCCATGTTAGATAACGTTTTCCCTTCCATTCTCCAAATTCAGCGATAGCCTTGAACCTTAAAGTCGTAAATTCAAAATGAAAATCCTTTCTGTTCCTTTCCTGCATAGCGTTCAAGTGTCTTTTAGGCCGAGGCACATCGCTATGGCCACGTACCATATCCGTCATTTCCTTTTGGGATCGCCATATCGAGAATGTGGATACGGTCTGCGGTAGACGTATCGAAGCCAACGACAGTAGCACACCAGGATGGTCCCTTACAAGCTTCTCTACAGGCCGGCCCCAGCGGATGAATCGCGGTACTTCCAGTAATTTCATCCGTGCCACAGTCACAGCCACCACAGGACTGTCCGATAGGTCTATTTCTGCAATATCTTTCGGGATATCAAACTTAGAAAAACTACCCCATTGCCTCGCCGGTATAAGTCTCACATGCCAGCCGTCGGCGAATATCTTGCCTATGTTATCATTTGCCAAGAAGTGATCTAGTGCAGCTTCATTTTCCCATTGCGCAAATAGAACGAGTTGTCCGATCAGCATACGTGAAAATGAAAATACGGGCGAGCCCAGTACCATTCCCGTCATGCACTCAGCATGGGTCAGTCCAGGTATCCGGTCAGGGCTAGGTGGAGCTATCATAGCTTTCAAACCCGATAGGACAGAGGTCTCTACTAGATGGTAGGAGAAAATACGCATGTGGAGGTGTTCAATTTAGTTTGTCTACTTACCAAATAATTGCTTTCTAAACCCAACATTTAGTTCATAGTGCGCCCCAGCAGAGACTATCGCCTTTTCAGATTTATTGATATCTTTTCCCTCTTTTGACCACAAGAACGGGTAAAAGCTATATATACTATCCGCGTTGAGATTTTTGACATCTTTCTCCCAATCTCTCCATCGGAGTTCTTTATAAAAATCATTAAGATCATGGTTGAGGCAAAAGCTAAGAAAGTCTGTATAAGTAAGGCCTAGTGACTCAAACTCTAGGTTATCAGGCGCCCAGTAATATACCATTCCCAAATCTTCTCCCAGTCCACCACCATTCAGCACGTAAAAACCACCAACAGCATCATCAGCAATTAATAGGTACGGACATGGGGTTCCAAAATCATCAAATGTCTTTCCTTTATTCCAATCTGGTAATGATCTATTTAGCCTTTCGCTTCCAGAACCCAATATTCGTATCCAACCGTCGTCTATCAGAATGCCTCCCGTCATATATACAATTGCTCCCATTGGAGAGCGGGTTGTTACCTGTGTTTTAAATAATGCATCCTGCGCTTGTTTATTATCGACAGGCAATACCTCAACCTTATTTTTGGCTTCGAGAATCCACTCTTGTACCAGTGGCCAAGCAGGATCTTCCGTGTTAATCAGTTCATTAATACTTCTCATTTTTGATTGTCCAAATGCGGATGAATATAATAAAAGTACGCATACATACATTATTAACTTAATCATTTTTGATTGTCTCCTTTTTCTCATAATTCTGAGAGGTCATAATGATTTTAGATTAAAACTACCAACTATTTTAGTTGTTTCAAAGTCTTGATTATGCAACTGCATCTATTTAATGCCTTAGTTTCATAATGGTACGGTGAATATATTTTACTTTTACAGCAAAGAAGATGCAGGTCATTTTTAAATAAAAACTTATCTTACATGGATTAACTATCAATCAATAAGCAATGATTTATGAAATATTATCTACTTATTCTTTTTTCCATTATAGCGGTAGTCCATGTGTCAGCGCAGAAATCAAATACCCAGATCTATATAATAGGTAATATTCACGACAGTGTTCCTAACTATCATCCGCAGATATTATATGAGATCATAGATCAGATACGTCCAGATATCATACTTCACGAAGTCGACAGTCAAGGCATGAAGGAATACGAGGCGAGTAGCGATGAGCCAAAAGGAAATGAAATAAAAGCAAGTAATCTTTATCTGAAAGTCAATCCTAATACCTTGCGGTTTCCGTTTGATTTTGAAGGCAGAAACAGCTATCGAAGAGATCGGGGAATGGTTCCTACCGACAACCTTACCTTTCGATTGATAGACAGTCTCTATAAGGCTAATGTCCTCACGGTAGAGGAAGCCGCTATCTATAAGACCTTCAACAGTACCACCGATGAGCTGATTCGTATTGCCAGTCTATCGCCCGAAAATTTTAATAATAGCAGAACCGATAGTATTGCGCAGAGAAGACAGTATTATCAATACAAGGAAATGTTAAAGATTACCGATACAAGACCCGAGTTTGCCGAGAGATTCGTTGTGAAACCCAACATGGATTCCATAAGCTTTAAAGATGGATTTAAGCTTATGTCTAGTTTCTGGGACTTAAGAAACCAGACTATGGCCAATAATATTTATAATATTGCGCAACAACATTCAGGTAAGAAAATCGTGGTGCTTACAGGCTTCTTACATCGGTATTATCTTATCAAAGAACTGAAAAAGCTGAACAATGGCAGGTTTGAGATAAAGGAATTTTATCAGAAGTAGATGATATCAGCACAGTCTAAAAGAAGTACCTGTCCAAAAAAACTCCCTGGAGCGGGGAGCTTCAGGGAGTTCTAACTAACCAATTATTAACCTAAATTATGAATACAGATATAACGGCAGTTCCTCCGCGATAGTATGTCCGATTGTTATAATAACATAAAGGTTACAATAGCTTCATTTCATTTCCTGTCCTACGCCAAGTCGATTAACGATGAATATCCGTACCATTGTAAGCTAATAAACGATATATGATAATCAGAGCAACGCAGATAACACTCCTGGTCAAGGATCTAGAAGAAGCAAAGAAATTTTACATTGAGAAGTTGGGGTTCGTAGTATATACAGATCAGATGTTTTCTCCCGACTGGCGTTATCTTACTGTAGCTCCACAAAAAGACAATGCCACCGTTTTCGAACTCGTCAAAGCCGAAACTCCTGAACAGCAAAAGCTAGTAGGCAATCAGTCAGGAGGACAGGTCTTTGTCATGTTTCAATCTGATGATATCGAGAGGGATTACAGTACGATGAAAGACAATGGTGTCATCTTTCATGGTCAGCCCACTACTGTACCCGGAGGCAAGGGAGTTGGTTTTGAAGACTTATATGGAAACCAGTTCGATTTATACCAGCCCGATTAGATGAATCCTATTTTGAATTAACCCTGGCCCTAATCGGTTAAAAATATAAAGCCCACCCCAGGTCTAATTTTAGCAGGATGATCTAGATTTAGAAATAAAACACTGAAACCTGAAAAATGATGTAAGCGCTTTTGTTAGTAGTTCCAATTAAAAGAAAAATTGGTTTGATATGGATTATTTTTCTTTGTCATATTTTGTAATACGCACATTTTATATAAGTTTGTTATATGCTAAACAGGTTTTATAATAGGTAATATGACAGATCAGGGGCTAATCGAACTCTTACAGCAGGTTGCAGCTGGGGATGAGCAGGCTTTTAAGTCCCTATTCGACCGCTTTAGACCAAATATATTTACAACTGCACTACGTTTCACTAATAATGAATGGATGGCGGAAGATATTGTGCAGGATACCTTCGTAAAAGTATGGCTTAATAAACAATTGCTACCCACTTTGGATAATTTCGAGGGCTGGCTCTATATATTAGCCAAAAATATAACGCTCAACGTCTTAAAAAAACGTGATCACTATAAAGCTTATTACCAAGAAGAAGCAAAAGATGCACTGTTACGTTATTTTCCTGAAGCAGATTATCTCGTTCAGGACAAAGAATTCCAGCATATGCTTCAACAGGCCATCAAGAGGCTTCCTCCAAAGCAGCAGGAAACCTATAGATTGATTAAAGAAGAATACCATAAACGGGAAGAAGTGGCTTCACTACTTAACGTATCGCCTGAAACGGTGAAGTGGAACTTAGACCAAGCCATGAAATCTATTCGAGCGTACTGTGTTTCTAATATGAAAGATATTCCATTTGTCCTCCTCCTACATTTCTGGACAAAATATTTTTAACTGATACCCCCCAAAGGTATTTTCCAATTGTCTTTACTTCAAAGCAACCCAAAAATCAGGGTTATAAACAAAAATTATAGAAACTATTGGCCGACGATCGGTTTTTATAGAAGTACATAAAAAGATGTTATGGAAGAAGTTAATTACAACCGTATAAAATATTTGATAAAGCAATGCATGTTGCAAAGCGAGACGACAGAGGAACGCGATGAGCTGAACGGTTACCAGAATTCCCCGCTCTTTCAAGAACATATTCAGAAGGCACTGATAGAAGCTTTTTACATGGAAAAGCCACTGACAGATATTGACAGCACGCAACAAGAGCAAATATTGGTTGCGATAAAACAATTGGGCACCAATCGTCTTATTCGTCCTCTTTGGAGACGCGCACTTCCTTGGGCTGCGGCAGCGATTCTACTACTATGTACTACCCCGTTGTTATTCAAAAAGGATAAAATCGAAAACCAGGATACCCCAAGCCTGACTGCCAACATCGAATGGTCCTCCGTAGACACCGCTAAACTGCATAAACCGTTTGCAAAAGATCCTAAACCTGCTGAGGAGAAAGCGATCTTAACCCTTACTGATGGGCATCAGATTGATCTCGCTATGCTCAAAGATGGAGAGTCTTTTAGCCGTGGAGGTCTTAAAATAGAAAAGCAGGAACAAGGCAACCTGTCCATTGTATTTGAGAAAACAGATACAGAACCTTCCAACAACAAAATGAATAGCATAAGTACGCCAAGAGGAGGCCTATACTGGGTTATATTGGGAGATGGTACCAAGGTTCAATTGAATGCATCGTCGACATTGAAATTCCCTTCCCGCTTTACGGGAAATCAAAGGGAGGTATCGCTAGAAGGTGAAGGATATTTTGAAGTCAGTAAAGACAAACTGAGAAGATTTGTAGTGAATAGTGGGAAGAACGATACCAAGCAGCAGGTGATCGTATACGGTACAATATTTAATGTAATGGCCTACCCAGAAAAACCTTATGCGATAACAACACTATTAGAGGGATCGGTAAAGGTCATGGCTGCAAATAGCGAAAAAGAATCGTTCCTCGTGCCTAACCAGCAGACCACACTCGGGACGGCGGGGCTTCAGGTAGCTAAAGCCGATCTCACGGCAAATTTAGCTTGGAAGAATAAGCTATTCTATTTTGCCGATGAAAAACTCGAGAATGTGATGCTGCAAATCTCGCGTTGGTATGACGTGGATATACATTACACGGGCAGTGTGCCTCAGATCACGATTTGGGGACAGATATCGAGAGAAAAAACGCTCTCCGAGGTACTTGATTTATTGGCTGAGATGAATGACATCCGTTTTGATATAAAGGGAAAGGAGGTGATAGTACGTATGAAATAAAATTTACAACAAAACCGGTCGAAATATTTTAAACAATACTAACAAAGCAATGGAACTCTTCATTCTGTTGCCAATTTAACTAACCAAAAATTGATGAATAAAGTTTTTAAGAATGCAGGTAAAACCTGTATGCTAGGTATACTCCTTAGCTGGTCGTCCGTACAAATGGGGTATGGACAGACTGCACGGGTGACAATGGAAGCAAAGGACATCACACTGAATGAACTATTGTCTGAAATCCGAAAACAGACAGGGTACGATTTCGTATTCACGTCGTCCAAACTTGATTTCAATCGAAAAGTAAGTCCAAAATTTAAGGAAGCCTCATTGCAAACTGTACTAGGCAATTATTTCAATGCCAATGCAGGGGTTATCTATATTATTAAGAATAAAACCATTGTACTGATTGACGAGGACAAAGCGCAGGATAAAATTGTACAGGGGCGAGTGCTATCTGCGGCCAGCAAACAGCCTATTGCAGGAGCGACCATATCCATTAAAGAAAAGAAGATCAGCACGAAAACAGATGCCAGAGGCAATTTCCTGTTAAATATACCAGAGTATGCCCAAGAGTTGGAAGTAAACTTTATGGGATACAAAACCGCGCATATCCCCATCACAGCATCTATAAAATACGAAATAGCACTGGAAGAATCTACAGAAGATATAGATGAAGTGGTGGTAACAGGAATATTTGAACGTAAGGCGGAGAATTTCACTGGAGCAGCAATAACCATCTCTGGAGAAGAACTGAAAAAAATCTCCACCAATAATATTTTCGCAGGTATTTCTGCTATTGAACCTTCATTCCGAATACTTCCTAATGACCTACTTGGTGGTAATATAAACCAGCTGCCGGATATACAATTGAGAGGGCAGAACTCATTACCTAATTTAGGGGGAGAGCTGGCATCAAATCCGAATCAACCCTTATTTATCTTAGACGGATTTGAAGTCGGACTACAGCGGATCGTAGATCTCGATATGAATATGATTGCTTCTATCACTATTTTGAAAGACGCCTCTGCAACAGCAATATATGGATCGCGCGGAGCTAACGGGGTAATGGTTGTAAATACGGTTGCTCCGAAGCCTGGTAAGATACAGGTAACGTTAAATAACGACTTTCGTATATCTACCCCTGATTTATCGGTATACAATTACCTAAATGCTGCAGAAAAGCTGGATTTTGAACAACGGGTAGGCGTCTATGACTCTGACTTTGATCAGACGAAATACAGGCTGGATAATCTATATAATGAACGCTATAAGAATACCCAGAGGGGGATCGATACCGATTGGAAAAAAATCCCAACACAAATCGGATACAACAACCGTACGTCCGTAAATTTGCAGGGCGGAGACGAGCATATTAGGTATGGTATACTTGCTGCAAGCGACCTCCAACAAGGGGTGATGAAAGGGCAAGACCGGAAAAACTATTCGGGACAATTTGATTTGACCTATTTAGTGAATAAGCTACAATTTAAAAACTCCATCAGAGTATATCAGAATATAGCCAACGAATCACCTTACGGAAATTTTAGCACCTATCTAAATATGAATCCGTACTGGACTCCATATGATGCAGATGGTAATGTGCAAAGGTATTTAGAAAACTACACCTTTGTCGGTCAGTCTTATCGTACGACAAACCCAATGTACAACGCGACTCTGCATAGCGTAAATCAGAGCAAATACATCGGATTCACGAATAATTTTCAAATTAGATATAATCTTACTCCCTCTCTTTACATAGAATCGAATCTAGGATTAACCAGACAAAATGGAGGGGCAGACCAGTTTTACTCCGCCGATGATAGCCGCTTTGAGCGTACTACGGACATTAATAGGAAAGGATCTTATACAGATCGAAATGATGAATTGTCGTCCTATGAAAGTGTCACGAATTTAAATTACAACTTCAAGAGGGCAAAACATCAATGGTTTTCAACTGCTTCCTTTAACATGTCTAGCAGTTCCAGCTCTTATACCGAAATCCTTGCCGAAGGATTTCCTTATGACCGTTTGGACAATCTACTTTTCGCCAACCAGTACCAACAAAATGGTAAACCTACGGGTGATGAAAGCACCGTTAGGCGAGTGGGTCTATTATATAGTGGAAACTATAGCTATGACAATCGGTTTTTGGTTGACTTGTCTGTTAAATACGACGGTTCATCGCAATATGGCGCTGACAAGCGCTTTGGAACATTCTGGTCCACGGGTTTGGGGTGGAACATTCACAATGAAAAATTCTTTCAGCAAAATGATTTTGTCAACCGGCTAAAGCTTCGCGGTAGTTACGGTACTACGGGATCATTGAATATACCCGCCTATTCGGGACAGACCAGATACAATTTTGGTGTAAGCAGTGGATATTATAATGAGCTAGGAGCAAACATAGGCAACCTTGGAAATAAGCTTCTGAGCTGGCAGACTGTTTATAAGCTGAACCTAGGACTAGATGTCATCTTGTTTAATGACCGTCTGGATGTACGTTTGGACGCTTACCGGGATTTGACAAATGATGCCATAACACAAATTACGTTGGCACCATCTACCGGTTTCTCTTCCTACTCAGAAAACCTAGGCAAAGTGGAAAACAAAGGATTTGAATATGCGGTGCGTTACAAAGCGATCGAGAATAAAACTACAGGGACAGTTTGGTCTGTATTTGTAAATGGATTTACCAATCGCAATGTGCTTAAAGAAATATCAAACGCACTCAAAGCATCTAACGATCGTCTTAACGAAAATAATGTGGCACAGACCGTTCCTAATATCCTATTGCAGGAGGGCAATTCCATGGATGCTATATATGTGGTTCGGTCGCTCGGTGTAGATCCGATGACGGGTTCCGAAATTTTTATAACGAAAAATGGGGAAAGAACGTACGATTGGGATGCCTCAGATAAAGTTACTTACGGTGTATCTATACCCAAGTGGAATGGCAATTTTGGAACAAATTTAAACCATAAAGGATTTGAATTAGGGGTAGTGTTCAACTATCAGTTTGGTGGTCAATTGTACAATCAAACATTGATCGATAAGGTAGAATCCGTCGCACCTTCAAACAATGTGGACAGACGCGCTTATGATCTGGGCTGGAGCGGTCCCGGAGATATTAGTCAATTTACAAGAATTGGGCTTAGTACGATTCCAACTCGTCTTACATCAAGGTTTGTTCAGGACAACAACAGCCTGACGTTAAGTACGCTATCATTTGGCTACAATTTTTATAGACAAAATTGGGTCAAAAGGGCGGGATTAAGAAGTTTTCAGCTTACAGCGCTGACCAACGATCTGGTTCGGTTTAGTTCCATAGAAATTGAAAGGGGGACAAGCAATCCGTTTGCAAGAACTTTCGCACTATCCATTCGATTGGGCATTTAAAAAAAGGAGGAAAAAAATGAAAAATACATTTAAGTCTATTCTATATATATCGGTCGCCATGTTTACACTCTCTGGTTGCAACAAATACCTGGATGTCGCGCCCAAATCTAGTATTCCTGAGGAGGAAATGTTTTCATCTGAAATAGGTTTTAGACAAGCTTTGACCGGCGTATACTCGACGCTAGCGAGTCGCTCGCTGTATGGCGACAACCTAACTATGGGGTTTGTGTCGGCATTAGCACAAAATTACAATACCTCTGGCAACGGAACAGTACCGCTCTTTGTACCTACCCGTAATTATGACTACAGCTCTGATCAGGTCGTAACCTACACCAGTCAGATCTGGAAGGCCGCATACAATGGTATCTCGGGTGCAAATAATATTATCAAATTTGCCGAGATCAATAGATCAGTACTGAGCGAACAATCCTATAAACAGATTTTAGGGGAGGCTTATGCTTTACGCGGGTTATTTCATTTTGAGGTACTTCGCCTTTTTGCACCATCGTACACTGTCGGTAGCAAAAGCAAAGCCATACCTTATAAGGTTGATGTAGATAAGTATTCCGTAAGCCCATCCACGGTAGAAGAAGTTTTGGATTTCGTTATTAGAGATCTCCAATCTTCCGAAGATTTACTAAAACAGGTGGATCCCATACTTTCAAACACCATGGACAGACGTTATAAGATGAATTATTATGCAGTCAAAGCTATTCAGGCAAGAGCCTATCTGTATAAAAATGCGACCACTGAAGCTTATAAGGCTGCCAAAGAAGTAATAGATTCCGGTAGGTTTCCTTTTGTAACAAAGTCTGCGGTAGCCGCTGCCGCAGGAACGAAAGATAGATTGTTTAGACAGGAATTGATCTTCGCTATCCGAAACCGTGATCTTAAAACCTGGGCTGAAGACGAATACTTCACTTTTAGAGCCAGTATAGATTATCGTCTGACCAGACCTGATGCCGATTTAAGATCAATCTACGAATATACAACCGTGGGACAGGATGATATACGATATAAAAATCTATTTGAGGATAATCAAGGGTTTAAGTTTCCGTCTAAATTCTGGCAGACCTCTACGATGACAATAGATAGTCTTCGGTTAGACCAGACGGTGCCTGTAGTGCGCATGAGCGAGATGCGATATATTATTGCCGAGACCGCACCCTCAGCCCAAGAGGCATTGGATATGCTGAATACCGTACGGCTGGGGCGCACTGTTATAGCACTACCGTCCAATCCGGCAAATCTGGATAGAAATTTTATTCAGAACGAGATTACAAAAGAATACCAAAAGGAAATGTATGCCGAAGGGCAGTTGTTTTATTATTACAAAAGGTTGAATAAAACAAGCATACCATTCACACCTAGTAATCTATCGTTTGATACCAAGTTTTATGTTCTTCCAATTCCTCAGGACGAATTGGAATTTAATCCCAATTATAACTAGTTATGAAGAAGAAATATATAATAATATACATTTGCTTATTTGCTTTATTGGGATGCAAGCAGGAAGAGATTATGGTGTTTGAGGGCAAAGATGCCATGAGCATATATGTCGATCAATACGAAGCAGATAGTACATCCTTTTCATTCGCCTATTATCTTCAGGATGTAATAAAAGATACCGTATGGATAAAAATACGTGCACAAGGTAGCGTAAGACAAGAAGATAGAACCGTAGAAATGCAGACCGTAGAAGGCACTACGGCGGCGGAGGGGACGGATTTTCTACTGCCTGCCTTCACATTCAAAGCCGGTAAAACGACTGATCTCTATCCCGTAGTGCTGCTGAGAAACGAAAGTTTAGAAACGCAAACTAAAACTCTTAAAATCGCTATTAAAGAAAACCAGTATTTTGAGAAAGGGGCGCCTGGTGAAGAATTGGCTAAAACGAAAAGCCTCCGTCATTACACCATTCATTTCAATGATTTCTTGTCAAAACCTACCTATTGGTCTTCATTGGAATCATATGTGGGCGTCTTTTCTGTTGTGAAGTTTCAATTTATGTTTTCTGTATACGGTTCTGATTTTGATTTCGGAAATCTTTCCACTGCGGAGCGGTTAAATATGCGGTTACGTCTACGTACGGAATTAGCCACCTATGAAGCTAAAAACGGGCCATTGTACGATGAGAATGAGATAAGAGTAACCTTTTAATCTAAAATTATGAGCAATAAAATAAGTATCCTATTTCTATTATTGGCCTTAGGCCTCTACAGCTGCAAGGAAAATGAACTAACTACTTACAAGCCTATTCCGGAGTTGAGCATTGCGGCGCTACCCGCCAATTCATTTA
>JAITLW010000326.1 GCA_031277715.1 Sphingobacterium sp.
CCTAATTGGTTCTCTATTATTTGATTTTCTTTACAGTAGTTTTACAGGAATACAGATTTCCACTATGAATTTCTTTTCTGGATGTTGGTTACTATCATTATGATAGATTTCATAAGGACTGGCTTCCCTCGGTTGATAGCCACTTTCAGATAGCCAGGCGTACATCGTATTCCAGGCTCTTTCAAAATCCTCCATTCCGATTTCAAAATAACCTACAGCATACTTACCTTCCTGCGTCTGTGATTTTCGGATTTCTCCTGTTACTTCTACATCTCTATCCACTACGAGGCAAGCATCGTTGCGCATTTTATCCGCCTCTGTTATAGAGGGATCATCGTGGTAAATTGATACTGCTTTTGTGTTTGCATTTAGCAAACCTCTTGGTGCAGCCCATTTAAAGAGTTCTTCATAGGCCTGTCCGATCTGATTAAAGGCTCCTGTGCGGCGATAGCAGATCAGCTTTAGTGCTGGCATCTGTTTGATTTCAATTTTAGTGTCCATAAGTATTAATTGTTTTAATTCGACACTACAAAATTGGGCATCTATCTGCTGGATGTTTTTGCCAATCTTGCTCACTGCATTACCATTCTTGCTATATCGTATACCTTCTTTGCTGAACATTCCTTTGGCTTCTTGTCTGAATTCTTTGGCACTCATATTAAAGTGCTTTTTGAAGGTCCTACTAAAGGACGATAGATTTTCAAAACCGCAACCCAATGCTATATGGGCGATAGATAGTTTCGTTTCGCTATGGAGCAGGCGTCCTACTTTTTCTAGTCGGATCCGCGAGACGTAGGAGTTGGGTGTTTCGCCTGTCATCAACGTGAATATTCGGTGAAAATGAAAAGGAGAAAACGAAGCGATATCAGCCATTTTTGATAGATCGATAGTTTGATCGAGATGCTGGTCGATATATTCCATCACCCGAATGATACGGTTTGCGTATTCCTTTCTGCTTAAGTCTTTTGAGTCCATTAGAGCAAAGATAGTTAACTTGATTTTTCTGTTCTTTGCAAATCTTGCTCACTTGACTTGCTAATAATGGAGATAGCTTTATATTTGTTTATGGAAAATCTAGATAAGGAATGGTTTGATTTCACTATCCGGTTTGTTGACAAACTAAGCGCTAATAAGGAGAACTGGGATTCCCTAACCGAACAGGAGCAGGAACTTGCTGCCCTTTGGCGACTGGAAGCAGATATGTATAACGGTGGCTTTTTACAGTTTTTCTGCAATTGGGGTCCTGTTTGTTTTGAACATGCTATACGCGCATTGACAAAGTTAGGAGCTACCGAATGTTTAAGTATCCTTGAACGGCAGTGCGCTATCATTATGCGATTAGAGAATAATACAGAAATGAAAGAGCTCTGGGATATTCCTAAATTTTTAACCGAAGAAGAATTACATGAAATCAGCGATGTGCTCGATCTCCGATATTGGGACAATCAAGACGATATCATGACCAAGACATTGCAGATCTATTCGGCGCTTTACGAAGCGTCAAAGGCAAACGAGCTCGGATAGCTCCTCATTGATTTCGGTACTCATTGGGCGTCTGACCGATATAACGTTTGAAATAGCGACAGAAGAGAGAAGCATCCGCAAAATCCATTTTATAGCTGATTTCTTTAACCGACAGCGATGTTGTATTCAGATACTCTTTTGCTTTGTTAATCACTGCAAATCCAATCCATGACTTGACGGACTTTCCGGTCTTTTTCTTGACCACTGCACTAAGATGTTGTGTCGTCATATGTAGTTTTTCAGCATAAAACGAGGTATTGCGCTCTTGATAACCATATTCATTCAATAGCTCAAAAAAGGAATCAGTGATATCTTTGATCCTGTTTCTTTGTAAGTTCTCCTTTTTGGTTAGCGACATATAGCATGACGATATCGCTGTAATCAGCGCAAACATTAGGTACTGTATCATGTTATTTAAGGATAGCGTTTTAGGTAAGCTATAGTATTTGATGATCAGTTGAGTTACCTCCCTAATGATTTCATTACCCATATTACTGGAATAGGTTACAGGAGAATTTGTCACTTCAATATTACTAATCAATTCTGGAAGTATGGTGAATTTTTCAATAAAATCATACGACATCGCAAAGGTTGTTGATTTGAAATCGACACTATGTCCTATCGGCTGTACCATCATCTCTGGCAATATCATAAGTATTGCCCCCTGTTTCAGAGAACAGGCAATACCATTTACCCGGATATCCAGTGTACCTGTATCGCAAAACAATAATATAAGCCCCCTAAACTGATAGTTTGATCTAAAAAAAGGAGAATTCATATCCGTACTGTTGGCCATGATAAATAGTTCTTCCATTGAGTACGGAGGCCACATATTATAGATTGCATTAAGATTAGATACTTTTAATAAATCCATCACTTTTTATTTGTAAAAATATAAAACCTAAGTCACTGCTTCGAGCAGATTCGTCTATTAATTTCGATAATGCTTAAAATGGAACATACAAGCATCAAAAAGGAATATGTCTACGTTCTATCCGCGCTCTACTTTTGCTTCCGACAAAAAATATCAGAAACAATAATGTTAAAAATCACCGAACTTCTTACAATAAAGCATCAAAGGGTACGCCTTGCCATATCCCTGTTCTTCTTTTCCCATGGTCTAGTCCTTTCTTCTTGGGCAAGCAGAATTCCTGACATCAAGACGAATTTTCGGTTATCCGATGCCGAATTAGGAATATTGCTTTTATTTATGCCCATCGGGCAGATCATCACCATGCCATTTTCCGCTCGTATAATCAGAAAATACGGCAGTCTGAATACCGTTCGATTTGGATTTTTATTTTATCCATTGATCTTATTACTTATAGGCCTGTCTACAAGCTATATTCACTTGGCCATTGCTTTATTCCTCTTTGGTATGGTAGGCAATTTGTGTAATATTTCGATCAATACACAGGGTGTAGAATTAGAGTCTGTGATGCACAAACCAATGATGGCCTCTTTTCACGGAGCCTGGAGTATATCGGGATTTGCTGGTGCATTAATAGCCCTAGTTATGCTAAACCTAAATCTTGCTATCTCAATCCATTTCTTCGTTATATTTCTGTTGGTTGTAACGATATGGGCGTTTAACTTCAGGCTTTTACTTCCTTCTTTACCATCCCAAGGCGAGAAGAAAGACAGTGGCTCTATCTTTAAGCATCTGGACAAGAATTTAGTTCATTTAGGAATCATTGGCTTCTTAAGCATGGCGATAGAAGGAGCGATGTTCGATTGGAGTGGTGTATACTTTCAGGATATTGTCAAGGCTCCGGAACAGTTGATTATTTTGGGTTATACGTCCTTTGTGCTGATGATGGCTCTCGGGCGGTTTCTTGGTGATTACTTCGTGATTAAGCTTGGTCGAAAGCGTGTTGTACAGCTTTCTGGTATTTTAATGAGTTCAGGCTTGATATTGTCTGTTTGCTTTCCGGATCCATTGATATGCGCATTTGCATTTATGATAGTCGGTCTCGGAGGTTCCTGCAGTGTGCCTACTGTATATGGCGTTGTTGGAAAGATTATTAATGTCGATCCAAGCATTTCATTGACACTCGTATCTACCATTGCCTTTTTAGGTTTTTTGGTCGGACCTCCTGTTATTGGCTTTGTTGCTGAAATATTCGACTTACGGTACTCCTACTTACTGTTCTCTATTTTCGGTGTTATCATGTTTTTCGTTGCGGACCGTACCAAAGCTTTTAACTAATTCACCACCTTTGAAACGTTTATTATTTTTTTTTACTAATATTGGAAACAATATTTTAATTACAGCACCAAAATTCCAGCCATGCGTCTTATTACATTATCATTTTTGCTCTTTTGTGCCCTTATCACAAATGCTCAGCAAGCCACTGTTTATAACCCCAATGCCAATGCTGAAGCCGAAGTAGCGACAGCTGTTAAACAGGCTAAAGCCGAAAACAAGCACGTGTTCCTACAGATCGGAGGCAACTGGTGCAGCTGGTGCTTACTATTTAATAAATACGTTCAGGAAAACGATACCGTCAAAACAGCTTTCGACAAGAACTATGTAGTCGTCCATGTAAACTATAGCAAAGAACAGAAAAACGAAAAGCTATTGGCTTCTTTGGGTTATCCCCAGCGTTTCGGATTCCCTGTATTTGTTATCCTCGATGCACAAGGGAAGCGCCTGCATACCCAGAATACTGGATTGCTAGAGCAGGGACATGGGTATGATACCGAGCGGGTATTGGGCCTATTGGAAGGCTGGTCACCCAAGGCATTAGATCCTGCGAGCTACGCAGAGCGAAAATAAATGAAAGCAATTACACTTCCGGACGAACTGAACCTGAGTAGCTCAAAATCTATTCAGGTATTTGATTATCGTAGTTCCCGCGAGATTTCACGGCAGCAAATAATCCTCAATCAGAATACTTTCAGTTTCCTGATAGAAGGGGCCAAAGAAGTGGTGTTTGACAGCTCGACAATATCGATCGACAATTCCAGTTTTCTGATTATGAAATCGGGGCACTGTCTGATGACCGAAAGACTATCCGAAGTTAAAAATTACAGGAGCGTCCTGCTGTTCTTTACAAACGATATGATTCAGCGATTTATACATAAAAATCAGCTGAGCAGCGTCAAAGCTCCAACGTACAGATCCGTTTTTTCATTTTCCTCCGATGATTTTATCCGACGGTTCGTAGATAGCCTGCTCGACATTTCCAGATTATCCTCAGAAGCCCAGCGCAGACTACTTGAAGTCAAGTTTGATGAGATTATGCTGTACCTTATAGCCATTTTTGGCGTTGAGTTTTTGCGTTCCTTTATGGAGAATAGCGATGATAGCAGTCAAAAGTTCAGGCGGACCATAGAGAGCAACCAGCTTGTGAAACTGACCATAAAAGAACTGGCCTTTTTGTGCAATATGAGCGTCTCTACGTTTAAAAGAGAGTTCAATAATCTATATTCCGACTCACCGATCCGTTGGTTTCAGAACAAGAGACTAGAGCATGCCCATTACCTCATCAACACCGAAAAGAAGACCTCTACCGAAATCTACCTTGAAGCCGGTTATGAGAGTCTATCCAGTTTCATTCAGGCCTATAAATCCAAATACGGGACTACCCCAAAACAACAGCACAGGAATTGAACTTTTAGCAACAGTTTTTGAGCCTATACATAAACCTTCAGAATACAATCAAGGCTAAATTTGCTTAAACTTTTTATTATAATAGCATGAAGAAAGCACATTTAATTTTGGTGTTGTCCCTGATTTTTTCAACGACACTATTTGCACAAAAAACATTTACCTTATCCAGTAAAGATTTGGGCGGAGAGGGCACAAAAAAGCTAGAGTTTAACGGATTTGGTTGCTCCGGAGATAATATATCACCTCAGTTGTTCTGGGAGAATGCCCCTGAAGGTACCAAAAGCTTCGCCATAACAATGTATGATCCCGATGCGCCCACTGGTAGTGGTTTTTGGCATTGGGTTGTTTTTGACATCCCTTCAGACATCAACGAACTTGTTGCAAATGCAGGAAATGCGAACCTTAAATTGGCCCCCAAAGGAGCCATCCAAAGTACGACAGATTACGGAATCAAAGGGTTCGGCGGGCCTTGTCCTCCCGAAGGGCACGGATTCCATCAGTATATAATAACAGTTCACGCCTTAAAAACGGATAGGCTAGGACTGGATGAAAATGCAACCCCTGCTATAGTTGGCTTTAATCTCTGGAACCATACCATTGCCAAAGCAAGCATCATCGCATACTACAAGCGATAGACTATAAGAATTTCTTGAAAGCCCCTCGCTCTGCCATAGCTGTGTCTTAGTACAGCAGAGCGGGGGGAATAGAATTACATTAAATCCTTTTCCATAGTTGAACCCATAAATAAAAAGCCACGGATTTTTAAACATTGGTCAGATTATCTTATTATTGTAGTCCGATAAACGAGATAAGTAGTATCAGAACTATGGCGAATGATAGAAAATACTTGATTTTTGATGATGTAAAGAATGATCCATCACTACGGGGGATATTCGACGAATGCGTAGCAGATATTTTGGAGGACCGAGCTAGAATATCAAAAACGCGCAATCAGCCCGGTTATCCGTCCTATCCGTGCTTTAGAGTTCAAGGCCGCGAGATATTAATCAACGCCCTGTTTGAATATTACTTATTTAAAATAGGCGGTACCGATTTTGATTACGACAATGCCGTTGCATTCACCGAAAAAATGCACAAACTTTGTGGCTGGAGCTGGGATATAGACACCACTTTGCGCTATTGGGTAGAGCGTACCGTACGGGCTCCATTTTTCGAGCAGGTCAAAAGCAAAGATGGCTATCCCGAGTGGAAGCTCAAAGCGGGCGAGCCCAGCTGGCAGTTGCCGGAGAGCTATTTAAGATTTGCGTGTTATATTGCCGTCTGTAACGTAAAATATAAAGGTGGCGATGGGCAGTATTCCGCTGGAGAGATTTTCAAGTTAGTTACCGCTCTAGGCAGTAAGCTGCCGGCAGATTTGAAGAAAAACGGTTCAGGAGATCTACCGCTAGGAGTGAGGGAGTATAAAAGTGATATCGTAACCTGTTCCGCCAATGATGTGTTTGCTACCATTAAAATCAGTGTAAAGGAAGAAAGTGAAGAGGCCTATAGGCAGGTACTCGCCTTCCTATGCCAGCTGCTATCTTTTGGTTTTCCAGCTTCCTATTCCGTCAAGTTCAGTAGTCCCGACAAAAAATGGCTTCCCGTCAAATCCCTGCCTAAAAAAAGTATCCATCAGCTCTTTGCCAACGCTGTAAACTGGCCCGCTTTGCACCCCGAGATAGAGACATACGCCAAACTAGCGATGAAAGAATTTGAATGGTACAACGACCTGGAGGCCGAGCACTGCGCTATGCCAGGTACCTTTGCCGTATTTGCGTTAGGCCTATTCGGTAGCGAAGCCTACCATCCGCTCCTTTGCGATTATCTAGAGCTTTGCGATGGCGAGCATCAGAGCTTACAAGGGGATTTTGTA
>JAITLW010000400.1 GCA_031277715.1 Sphingobacterium sp.
GCACCTTGGTCATTGGTACTTGCACCGGCAGCTTGCCCGGTGAGCTTCACACTCACTCCAGGTATTGCCTTTTTCGTGCTGGCATCTATCACCTTACCTGAGATTCGCTTCTGCTGTGCAGACGCACCTTCTGGAATAACCAAAAGCAGAGCAAAAAACAAAAATGTAAGGGAAAACGCATTTGCACTCCATTTAAATTTACGATGGTAAGCAGTAAATATCATAATGCAGATTTTGAGTTTATATCATCTGTTGTTTATCGGAGCCAAGGTAGACAAAAAACAAAAATCATGCAAACATTTGCATTAAAAAATAAACAAAACAATCGTTTGCAATGTTAAACAATAAAACAACCAATGCAAACGCTTGCACAAAACTAGATAACGTCGTTTATTTGTTTTTATAAAAATTTGAATTAACTTCGGTCAATTTATATTTTAAGATTATGGTGGATTATACCAGGCTCTTGCCAGAACAACAACAGAACTGAAAATCCACCCCCTAAACTGATAGAACAAAATGAATTACGGGGGTAGATAATGAAATTATCTGCCTTTTAGGATCAGGAAGTAAGTATACGTAGATGAAAAAAAAGGAAGCACGCATCACCATCAAAGACATTGCCAAAGCACTCAATCTTTCTGCCGCCACTATATCCCGTGTGCTATCCAACCACCCGGCAATCAGTGAAAGCACGAAAAAAATAGTCAATGACAAGGTCAAGGAAATGGGTTTTTCGCTCGATCCTATTGCATCTAGCTTCCGGAGTAAAAAAACAAAGTCCATCGGTGTGATATGTCCGCGTATAGATATCGATTTTCACTCTAAAGTAATCAGTGGTATAGAAGAATATGCCTATAAACAGGGGTATCAAATTACAATATTTCAGTCGCATGACTCCTATATCAAGGAAACAGAGATTGTGCAAATGCTCGAAAACTCACTTGCGGCAGGCGTGATTATCTGTCCGGGGCTGGAGACAAAACGATATGAACACCTCAAAAAACTTGGGAAATCAAATATCCCGCTAGTCCTCTACGACCGAACCAGTGAACAGCTGAAAGCAAGCAAGGTTATTATCAACGACTTTGAGGCTTCTTATAATGCAACAATTCACCTGATACAACAGGGCTGCAAAAACCTGGCGCACATCGCGGGGAATCAAAATGTGGATATTTTCAAATCGAGATTAGCAGGTTTCAAAAAAGCACTGGAACAGTATAAGCTCCCCTTTCAGGAGCAATTTGTCAAGGAAACGAAGAATCTGACCTACGAAGAAGGTAAAGAGGCGGCAGAAGCACTGCTCCTAAACACACCAATACCTGACGGAATTGTATGTGCCAATGACTATACGGCTGCAGCGACATTAAAGGTATTTCGGAATAACGGTATCGCAATTCCTGAAAAGGCGACAATCATCGGCTTTAGTAACTATCCGATCTCTTCTATCCTAGAGCCACAGATATCGACCATCGATGACAGCGCCTATGAAATGGGCCTAGTAGCAGCCAAAATACTGATCCAACAAATAGAAGACAAAGAAATGCAGGTATTAGACTATCAGGAGGTCATCATCAAAACAAAACTAATCGTCAGAGGTTCTTCTGACCGGAAGCAAAACTAAACAACCAGATTATTATACTACAAGAAAGCCCCTATATGGGGCTTTCTTATTATGATTATATTTCCGACGTACTACTTAGCGGACTCGACATCTAGGCTTATCGGAAGACTGGAATCTCCATGTTTATTAAATGCTTTAAACACTAAATTACTTTTGTATGGGATAGCTCCTGTATACAATGTGCTATTCCTATCCGGAGTATTGCCATCCGATGCATAACGTACCTCAAAACCAGGAAGCTCCATGTTAACATAGATCTTACCATCGATTTCTTTTACGCCAGGGGTAGGTATCCTATACGTAATCCCGCCATACAGAAAAGGTAAACGTTGTAATTCCTGCAGTCCGACAACAGCAAAAAACTTTTTCAACGCATCTTGATAACTCGGTCCATTACTAACAGCTTCGGTTTCCCAAGGTCCTGCCTGTGCCCAAGCACGCTCACTAAAGGCCAACAGCCGCGGAAATATCATGCGCTCCATCTGCTCTTCGTCCTTGATAGTCTCTGACCAAAGCAGTGCCTGAATACCTACTATATGTTGCTTTCCTTTTTCGGTCAGCTTCTCTGCTCCGCTCAACACGCGATCAGGCAGTGTTCTTCCCAGCCAGTCTTGCTTTTGGTTGTGCAGGTAATCGAATGGAATAAAACTAAAAGGTTTCTCTAAATCTATAAAACCACCCCAGTAGAAACCTTGCTCACTAAAACGCTTATAGTAAGCCATATCCATATAAAAGTTACTAACGAAAGAAAGTTTAACTTTGTATCCTGCATTTGCTAGACGATAGGCTAAATCTTCATTTCCACCAAGGTTGTTCCACACATTTAAATGAACATTACTATCCTGCAACCCCACAAAAGGAATCCATTTTTTCTTTCCATCTACTATAACTTTTTCCATACCAACCTCTTCCCAGCCAGACAGCAACAGGTCTCTTTTTTTCAACATCTTATATAGGATATCAAAATGACGCACCCAAAGATCTGCCGTCTCTTTAATCGCTGGATTTTCCTTCTTGAAGTTTGCAAAGGCAGGAGAATGTTCCCATACACCATTCGGGACTTCATCTCCACCGAAGTGTACGGTCTTCAGTTCGACGCCTGCTTGCTTGTACATCCCTATAATATCGTCTGTCACCTGCTCCAAAAATGTATAAACCGAAGGGAGCGACACATCCATTACGTTATCATTCCATTTCTGAACAGACCTATAGACGGATGAATCTCCGGCCGACTGCAATAGGTATTTGGATGCTTCCTGCACTTTACCTTGTGCCATTAATCGACGGTAGCGTACATTCATGGCCTGTATAGCGGCACGAGCATGCCCAGGCGTCTCCACCTCGGGAATAACCTGTATATGTCTTCGCTGTGCATACTTAAGAATATCCATAAAATCCTGTGCTGTATAGTAGCCACTAGCCCGTGGATTATCTAAGAAGGGACCTGAACCATAAGACGGTGGCAACCAGTCATTCTCTTTGCCTGCCTCCCAGTGCCCTCTGCGCGAACCAACCTCTGTAAGCTCAGGGATAGAGGGGATCTCTAAACGCCAGCCTTCATCATCATTCAAGTGAAAATGCAGGGTATTCAACTTGTAAAGAGCCATCATATCGAGCATTTTATAGATCTGCTCCTTTGTCTGAAAATTTCGCGCAACATCCAACATTAAACTTCTGCTGCCAAAACGAGGCTTATCCGAGATCTGTACGAAGGGCAAAGTGATCCCCTTTGTATTCTTAGGATCGTAGTATGTGGGATCTACTAATAATTTTAAAGACTGAATTGCGTAAAACATACCTGCGCCACTGCCGGCCAACAGCTTAACACCGCTTTTTGCAACAGATAACTTATAGGCTTCATCTTCCAGCGATTTGTCCCCAACCAACTGTATTCCTTCTTTACTTGAACTTGTTGAAGAAGAGATGCGGCAGGATAAACCAAACATACGCTCCAACTCTTCTGCCAATAGCGTAGCTTCCCCTTCAAAATGGGGCTCATAACTGATGGTTACGCTCTTACCAAGGTCGTAACTACCTTTTCCCGGTTGTACAGAAACCGGAGTAGGCAGAATATTAACTCCATCCAGCCGTTTCGTTCCCTGATAACGTTCATTTTTATCATAGATCATCTGTGCGTTCATTTCCCGGTCGCCCCCAACTCTATAGAATGCTTTTTCATCCTTGGGAAGAAGGGCTTTGACTGCTGGAAGTGGTTGCAACTGCCCTTTGCCCCAATCCAGATAAAAGCCCTGGGGAGCATCGTTAAAATTGACAACCCACGATTTGGAAATCATCGTGTACTTAGCCTCTTCTCCTGGTGCCAACACCTTCCCTTTTACATTGGGTTCAAAGTAAAAATAATCCCCATTAATATGATGCACATCCAAAGACTGCTGATTGTCAACTGGCTCTGCCAATCTTATAAAGTTAAAATATAACTTCCAGCCTTGCCACGGAAATGGTTTATCACTGACATTTCGGATAATCAATTCCGATAAAGCCTGCTCTTTGCCATCATAATTGTTCAGCAAAGGCTGCCAGCTGATCTGAAGCGGTGATTGTCCCGCTGCCTGGGCTTTGCTATCTTTTACCTGCCAGATCAGACAGGCTACTATCAATAAGAGTTTTATTTTCATCCTTACTATTTTTTTAATTCGTCACTCCTTCACCCCTTATTTTTGAGACGTAGTTATTACAATGATACACACGAATGTCCATCAGGACCAAATATCTATTCTAGCGTCCCTAATCTATTAAGACGAGCCTCTAATAGTTTTATCTTACTTTCTCTAAGCTCATTTTCTTGTTGTATTTCGGCATTATACATCCAATCATTATTCAGCTTAGCAAATGCCTCATCTAAATTTTCGAGACGTAATGCGGCAATAACCCGCTTCATCTCGGGTAACTCACTAGAGGTAAACCCTGAACTATTCAAGCGCATCTCTACCTCCATGTAGGTCAGATAGCGCAATCTGATCTGCGACATTAGCACATAGTGTTCGTATTCGTCTTTATTCTTCTTAGGTTTAAGTTGCTTAAACTCCCGCAATACCCACTCGGCGCTATCTTTCATCGTTTTTACGGGAACGGAAGCAGTACTCACCACCCCTTGATTAATCTCATAAGGATTGGCTTTTAAAGCATTCCAGAATTTCGTCGCATCATTTCCTCCAAAACCATAGTGCTTTTTTGCATAGCTAGCCACAAAGGTGTCTATATCCAGAGCTTTGTGCGAACGTAACGACTCAAAATAAGCCTCTATCAAAATATTAAAACCGGAAAGTGGGTATACGCGTCTTATCGGATAGAGTTCAACGATGTCTTTAGGACTCTCCCAGGTGGTTCCATAGAGGCCAGACGTAGACCAAGAAGTCATTATGATTCCTTTATAACCAAAGGCTCTTGCCTGTGGAATGAAATCTCTTATGTTTTTAAAATGCTTCTCCCATTGGGTTAGGAAATAATTATCAGGGTGACTGCGAAGCGAAGGTGCTCCCCAGATTTCGTACCCCGAATTCAGCAGATTACTGTGCTTGCCAAACATATCGACATCCCACCCGTAATTCCAGTCGATAAATACGGTCTCTTTGGGAATCCCCTGCAAAGCATCTGGGTATTTCATCGCGATATCTGCCCATAGAACAGGCTTCTTGCCCAAACCGACAACAATCTCACACAATAACTTAATATAATCTCCATACAAACGCCCCTTTCCTACTGCTGCGACTTTCGCTTGAGACTCTTTCGAATGTCCCAATAGGTAAGTTTCATCTCCCCCAATATGGATATACTCGGAATCGTGCGTGCTAATCATATCCTTGTAAAGGTCTGTAAAAAGAGCTCTAGCCAATTCCTCCCGAAGGGGGTTAATCTGAGAATAGTCCTTCTGATCCTCCCTTAATTCCTTGTAACGGTAGTTTCGCAAGATGTATTCGACATGGCCAAAACTCTGTTGTAGCGGAATGACATCTATACCAAGGCCCTCACAATAAGCAACAAACTCTTTTACCTCGTCTCGGGTATAGGCAAATTGATTCGGTATCAATGGATGGTTTTCAAAAGGATAAGTGGCCTCCCATTCCATAATCAGGGTATTGATACCACCATCGTGGAGTTGCTTGGCAAACTTTTTTAGAGCAGGCATCTTCATTACCTGCACGCGAAGGTCTAAATGAAACCCACGAACAGTAAAATCCCCTGGCACCTGTGCCTGCAAGGTGCACAATTGTACCAAAAGGAATAAAACAGCACTTAATATATACTTTTTCATATCTATTGTTTTTTTTTTTTTCTTTTAAAGTCCGGTATTTATTTCACTTCAATTTATTAGACTGACGCCATACGCTCATACCTCACCTGTCCCTCTACGATGGTCATATATACCTCCAGGTTTTCATCAAAAACGACAATATCAGCGTCTTTGCGTCGCTGTAGACTACCTTTGACATCGCTTACACCTAGAATGCGAGCGGGAGTCTCCGTTATCATCCGTACGGCTTCTGTAAGCGGAACTTCCGCCAATTGCATATAGTTTTTAACCAATTGATTGGCTGTTGCGACACTCCCAGCAAAAGCCGAGCGGTCGGGCAACTTGGCCACTCCCTCTTCAACGATAACCGGCAATCCGTCTGCAAGTCTCCCTAATACACTAGGTCCCTCCGGCATCGCCGCTGCACGCATCGCGTCGGTCACTAAGGCGATATGTCCCGATCCCTTGATTTTATAAATGAGTTTCATCAACGAAGGTGGCACATGAACACCGTCAGCAATAATCTCTACATCCATATCATCGAGATAATAGCCTGCTTCAATGACTCCGGCATAACGCTTTGCATCTTTGCGAACGATAGTCGACATAGCCGAATAAAAGTGAGTAGCTAATCGAAAACCTCCTTTGAATCCCTCTAAAACCTCCTCAAACAAGGCATCGGTATGTGCTAATGCTGGAATCACACCTTTGGATTGGAGATAGCCAGCAAAAGGTAATGCTCCTGGCAATTCTGGAGCAGCGCTCCAACGCACGATATGGTCAGAATAGGCCAATATATCGCGGTACTCTTTTTCGTCGGGATTGCGGATATACTTAGGATCCTGTGCGCCACGTTGACCCATCGACAGGTATGGCCCTTCTAAATGCAACCCCAACCAAGATGAACCTTTAGTGTTTTTGGGCAAAGCCTCGTTATAGACATCCATCACCGTATAGATATGGTCTTTCTCTGCGGTAAGCGTAGTGGGACACATCGCTGTAGTGCCATAGCGAACATGGGTCTCCGATACTTTTAAAAATGCCTCTACTGTACCGTCCATAAAGTCGGAACCACCGCCGCCGTGTACATGCATATCGATAAAGCCCGGCGAAATATATTTACCTTTCAAGTCGATACGGCGTACATCTTCACCGACATCCAGACTCCCCTGTCCTAAATGAACAATCTTTCTATCCTCAATATAGAGGTATCCCTTTTCGAGAATCAAATCAGCAAAAACCAGGATACCATTTTCTAATAACAGCTTACTCATTCAGGCAAAATTTAGCTTTAATCAAAAACGTTTACGTACACAATGATATAAAAAACATATTCAACCACAAAATCCAATCAGCATTTTAACAGTCTTTTTTTAGAAAAAAGGCGGCTATTGTAGGCTATTCTCTTAAAAAAAAGTGAACGAAAACACCGTTTTTCCCGTCATATCCTCCCTATTTAGTCTCCTGTACCAATCATGCTACATAACCCCATCAAAATAAAAAAGGCCCGGTATCACCGGGCCTTTTCTAGTATAAATTCTATATAATGCTAATTTTCCAACGGTTTGTCCTTGTTCCGCTGAAATGCAAAATAAACAATAACTACGCTTATCGTCATAAGCACAAACCCTAAGAAGAAAGGCGCTCCCGAGAATTGAAATGGAGCTTCATCGTGGGTAAAGTAATAGAACAGATTGGTCATCATGGGCGGACCTATTATCGATGTAGCACTCACCAAACTGGTCAAAGCGCCCTGCAATTCCCCCTGCTCGTTAGATGGTACGTTCTTAGAAATCACGGACTGCAGTGCAGGTCCACAAATTCCACCAAGGCAATAAGGAACAAGAAATACAAACATCATCCAGCCCTGATTGGCAAATGCGAACAACAGTAACCCTATCGCATAAAGAATCAATCCATAATAGATATTATTCTGCTCGCCAAACTTGGGTGTAGTCCAGCGAATCAAACCGCCCTGAACTAAACCAACTACTAAGCCTAGGACGCCTAGCGATATCCCCACCATTCTTTCCGTCCAGTCGAACTTGTACATGGTAAAGAAGCTCCAGTTGCTCTGTACAGAATGCATACCGATATTAATCAAAATCAATGCTACAATTAAACCCGATATTTCGGGATGCTTGCCCAAAAACTTAAAGGAGCCGATTGGATTGGCGCGTTTCCAGCTAAATGGCCGGCGTTTTTCTTTATCAAGACTCTCGGGCAATATAAAATACCCGTAGATAAAATTCACCATACACAGCCCCGCGGCGGCATAAAAAGGGATCCGCGCACCATACTCGCCCAAAATCCCCCCTATCACAGGGCCAATGATAAAGCCCAAGCCAAATGCAGCTCCAATCATTCCGAAATTCTTGGCTCTATCCTCATCGGTCGAGATATCTGCAATATAAGCACTGGCGGTCGAGATACTCGCACCGGTTAACCCCGCAATAACACGTCCTACAAATAACCAGGAAATCGTGGGTGCCAAGGCAAGGAAAATGTAATCGACAGCGAAGGCAAATAATGAAATCAGGATAATAGGACGTCTTCCATACTTGTCACTCAGGTTCCCGACTACTGGGGAGAAAATAAATTGGGTAGACGCATAAGCAAACCCAAGCCAACCGCCGTATTTGGCTGCTTCGCTGATGTCGCTGTGAATAAGCTCCTCGATCAGCTTCGGCACTACAGGGATAATGATACCCCAGCCCGTAATATCGATCAATAACGTGATGAATATAAAGCCAATAGCTGCTTTTTTTGTTGATTTTTTCATATAATAAAACAAAACCAAGATAAGTAAGCAGGACTTTTTATTACTGATACATTTCTGGGCGCAAAATTAAAAAGGTCGCTAATCTAAGGAAAACACTTGATAAAAAAAGAACCTAAACGATAATTTTTCAAAAAAGAGAGTAAAAAAAAGCTCCGGCTGTCGAAACGCGCACCAACAACCGGAACCGAGGAATTGTAAAACAGATTGCTTTCCAAAATTGGGAAACAACCCAAAATTATAGACAACACTAAGTTAGTGTATCAAGCTAAAAAAAAATGGCACATATTATAGGAAAACAAACACATTTCAAATATGAAATACTATCCCTGAATCATAAGAGCCAACAGTGCCTGATAATAATTTTCCATAAGAGACTCGTTCCCGTCGAAAAACAAGTAAGGCTCTATCAGCTCGAGCTCCATCAGCCGAAATCCACCGTTTACAATCACACCGTCAACCCGGGCATATAAAGTTTGCTGCCCGATGGCATCGATGTATCTTTTTGCCTCGGCAACATGTATGGGGTTAGGGTCGGGATAACTAATGCGTCCACCATGATAATGCTGTACCCTAAAGTCTCCGGACTTGGGCGTTTTCAATACACAGTGACTATAGACACCATTGAAAAACAGGAAAGACCACTCTCCTTCTTCATTCTCTTCGACAATGGGTTGCGCAATGAGATCTTCATTAGCCAACAATTGATTAATATCGACGCGGTAATTCTCGTAATTTGTGCTATCTACCACTATCGTATTCTGGGCACCGGCGCTCACACAGGGTTTCAGGACCAAACGATCAGTGTATAGATCATTGAATAATTGCTCGTTAAAAACCTCTCCCTTTTGTA
>JAITLW010000001.1 GCA_031277715.1 Sphingobacterium sp.
GAGAATAAAAAGGAAATTCTAAAAAAAGCGAAGGAAGAAGCGAAGGTTATTCTAAAAGATGCCAACCGGTTGGTGGAGAATACGATTTCGGAAATCCGCTCGGTAAATGCAGATAAAGAAAAGACAAAGGAAATCCGGTCTAAGCTCAACGCGTCTTTGGACCAACACAGTACGGCGACAGCAAAACCTAAGGTGGTCAAAACGGTAGTGAAGAAAGAACCAGAAGGGTTTGAGGTAGGGGATTGGATACGGATAGATGATTCGGGATCTGAAGGGGAGATTATCGAGATAACAAAAAACAATAGTTTGATTGTTGCTTTGGGTGAGTTGCGTACGGTGGTTAAAATGAATCGCGTAACCAAGTTGAGGAGTAAGGAGAAGTCAAAAGCTATCAAGCGAATTTCTGGCGTGTCGGCAACATCTGCTGCGGATTTTCATCCGGAAGTGGATGTACGTGGTATGCGTACCGAAGATGCACTCCATAAGATAGAGCTTGTCTTGGATAGAGCGGTCATGATTGGTTATCCGTCCTTAAAGATCGTGCATGGGAAGGGTGACGGGATACTGCGTAAATTTATCCGGGATTATTTGCGTAAGTATAACCATGTAAGCCGCTTTGAGGATGAACATGCAGATCGCGGAGGGGATGGCATAACTTATGCTTATATAGGATAGGCACGGTGTTTGTTTTTCTGTTTATTAATTTTAACGCACGCTAATACACGAATTATGGGATTTGTTTTTAAAGGTTTTTTCTTCATGCTGGGATTGGGGGGATGTCTTGTCATGAGTTGTAATTCTTCGGGATCAGTAGAGCAAAACGGCAGCATAGCCGGAGATTATCTATTCCAGTCTGAAGGAGATACGATAAATATGGTATTAAAACAACAGAAGGATTCGGTGTTTGGGGATTTGAAATATGCTTTCTTCGGTAAGGATAGAAATGTTGGGAAGATCAATGGAACCTTGAAGGATAGCCTAATCACCGGAGACTATAGTTTCGTCTCTGAAGGGGTTCCTTCTGTCCGACAAGTTGTTTTTAGGGTGACAGATCAAGGCTTGGTAGAGGGCTACGGTGAAATAGAAGAAAGTAATGGCAAGATGATATTCAGTGATATCGATCACCTGAGCTTCGACCACGGTATGATTCTACAGCGAAAATAAATTAGCTCCCTTCTCTAAATTCGGAGGGAGTCATTCCTGTCTTTTTTTTGAAAAACTTGGCAAAGTTGGCATGGTCATAAAAGCCCAGGCTATATACGATATCCTTCATGGAAAGTTCTGAGCTTTTGAGCAAGCGCTTGGCTTCTAATACCAACCTATCCTGTATTAAGGAGGAAGCGGAGACATCGAGTGTTTTTTTGCTTAGGATATTAAGGTAATTGGGGGTGATGTTAAGTTTGTCCGCATAGAAGGATACGGATTTCTCTTCGGTATAATGACGGTCTATATAGGCTAAAAAACGGGAAAGGATAGGCGTTGCACTGTACCTTTCAAAATCTTCAAATCTCGCAGCAGCACATTGGCTCACGAGTAGGGCAATCAGGTTGATGCGGGTTTGGATGATATCCCATAGTATTTCTTTTTTTGACATCTCATCATGGATGGCTGTAAACTCCTGTAGGAGCAAACGGTATTCCTTAGCGTCTACTCTGATGACGGGGTGGTTCTGGTAATACGATATGGCGAATCTTAAAGAGGGGATAAGGTGCTCAAACCATTCCCGGCTTACCATAAGTTGATAGCCAATGCTGTTTTTCTCGATCTTCCATTCATGTACCTGACCCGGGAAAAGTAAATGAATCTGATGGTCTTCGATAGGATGATTCACAAAGTCGATACTATGTGTACCTCCTCCTTTCTCGAAGAGCACAATAATAAAGAAGTCATGTTTGTGGGGAGACTCAATAAGACGCTCTCCCCGGAGTTCATGATAGAGCAAATTTTTGCTAGGGATGAGCTTTTCATTAAACTCTTGGATACCCAAAATGGGGAAGAAGTCAGAACCCTGTAGCATAGCTATTTTATAGTTTCCTATAAAAATAGACATAAAATAACATATTATTTCAGCAATTGAGCAATCTTATGAAAGCCTTTTGCTTCTGCATGTTGTAGTGGTGTCCGGTTGTCGTGATCAGGGATATCTAATGTGGCTCCTGCATCTTTTAATAGTTGCACGATCTGCTGGAACCGTTCGGTACCATCGCCCAATATAACGGCTTCCATGAGGGCGGTCCAGCCGAGTCTATTGACATGATCAATAGGGAAGCCATTGGTATTGGCCAATAGGCGTACGGTCTCGACATGACCGCGTTCGCAGGCGGGAATCAAAGCGGTGCCGTTGTATCTGTTGAAGATGTCAAAGCGGGCGCCATGGGCAAGGTATAGTTTGAGCAGTTCAGTCTGTCCACTGGCTCCTGCATAGAGGAATGGGCTATCTTGATTGTTGGCCTGTTGGTTGACGTCAGCTCCATGTTCAACGAGGAGTTTGGCAAGTTCTACCTGTTTATTATTGGTCGCAATGAGGAGAAGCGACCTACCGCTTTCGTCTTTTGTATTTACATCTGCGCCTTTTGAAAGTGCATTCTTTACGGCTGTATGATCTGCTTTGTTGACAGCAGATAGGATATCTGATTGTGCCTGCATATGGTCTTGGTTTTGTAGGGGTGATTCCGCCTGGCAAGAGACGGTAGATAGGGCAAGTGCCAATAGAAGTAAGGACGTTTTCATAGCAATTGAAATTAATAAACTGTATTACCTTTATAAATTAAGGACGTAATGTTCGAAATTCTGGAAACAGCTTCGGCAGAGCAACTGGCATCGACGAGTACAGCATTGGCTTCGTCTCCGATTTTCGGCCATTGCTGTTGGCCCTTGTCATCTAGTGGGGCAGTCCCTGCGGTGGCTAGTTTTAAAGCACGGGACAGATCAAATTCGCTGGAATACCCATACAATTGTGCCGCTAGGTTGGCTTTTTGTAATACGCTACCACTACCGAAAGTGTTCCAGTGATCAACAATACTGTCATTGCCTAAGGTTACATTGACGCCCTGTTTTAATAAGGTAGGGATTGGCATGGTCAGACCGCCAAAGGGTACTGTGGAAACAATGCCAATCTGGGCTTCTGCTAGCTTTGCGGCGAGCTCTTCTTGTTTAGGTCTGTCGATACGTCCTAGAACAAAGGCATGGCTAAGATAGGTTTTGCCTTTTAAAGCCGGGTTCTCATTGACTTTATCAATTAGGTACGCTACAGTTTGCAGTCCTGATTCTCCGGACTCATGTAGGTGTATGTCTATTCCTTTATTATGGTCTAGTGCGAGCTGTACGGTGAAATCCATGGTTTTTTCGATTGCCCCATCGATACTGTAAGGATCTACACCTCCAATAAAATCAATATCCATTTTGGCAGCTTCTCTCAGGTAAGGGGCACTGTCCGTATAGAAGACACCATGCTGAGGAAATGCCACAAGTTCGGCACCGAAACCATTCTTTTTATTTTCCAATGCTTTCTGTAGATTCTTAAGGGAATCGAGCTTGGATGTCGGTTCTATATTGACATGGCTACGAGCGAATGCAGTACCATTGGACTGTAGTAACTCTATAAGCTTTTCGGCTTTGTAAGTGGATTTTTCTAATAGGCCAGGTAGTATCTGTTGCTCGAGTGCGATCATGCCCTTGACACCACCGGCACCGCGTCTTACCGCTTGCCAACGCTCGCCATAATAGGTTTTGTCCAAATGGATATGCATATCCTTGAAAGAAGGTAAGAGCAACATGCCTTTAGCATCGATAGCATCGGCCATATCCTGCTGTTCACTGCTTATTTTAGTGAATTTGCCATTCTCCATTTCAATGGAAAAGAGGCTCGTCCTGGTCGCGACAATAGTCTCTCCATCGTATTCAAATCCGGTCTCAAGTCGGACATTCTTTAACTTAAGTTTGTTTGTTGTCATGACTTTGTATTCGTTTTCCGGGCGATTTGCCCCTAGTATAGTTGAACCTACAGAGAGCCCCGCTACTGCGAGCGCTGAGCTCCGAATAAAATTTTTCCGTGATAGGTGTCCCATGTTCGTTGTTTTATACAAAAATAAAACAAGCTGACCTAAAGTGTGGGTATATTTTATAACATTACCTGTACGATTTATAGCTTAGGGGCAAGAAACGGTTACTCTTCGTATAGACGGGAGGCTTCAATGCCATGTGTGGCCAAGCTAGAAACGATTTCAATATGGTCTAATCGTATCCCTTCTATAATCAATAGGTTATAGATAGAATCAAAATCTATTTTCCAATGACGAATTTTGGCAATCCGTTGTAGTGCATCCTGTACCTTTTGTGCAGATTGAGGAGTGTTGATGTTGGTTTCGAAAATGAGTTTTTCCATGATTACTAAAGTTTTAGTGTGGGACACTAAAAGTGTCCGATAAAGTCGATGTATACCATCGAACTGTTGATTGAAGTATGCTTAAATTAAGAAAAACTGGGGAGGATTTATTGCTTGTAGCGATATTATGTAATATGTCTGCGGAAAAATGTAATAAGTTCTAAATGAAGCTTCCTTTTGTAAAATGTCCGCTGTAAGGGGGGCATTTTTACTTTTGAGATTCGCGAATACGCCTCTTTTTGCATAAGTTTGAAGGATAAAAAAGCTTTTACAGTTCTGTTATGTATGTCTGATAATACCATTTATATCATTTTTGGAGTGCTGGGGATTTTTTTGGGAGCGCTATCGGTGTACTGTGTTTTTCTACGCAGGGAAAACCGTAAGATACGGTTGGAAGGACGGAGACAGGAAGATGTCTATAAGCGGATGCATGACCGTCTTGATGACGTGCATCGTACGGAATTAAATCCCCATCTTTTAAAGAATTCTCTGAATGCGATATTGTCGCATGCATACCAAACGTACTTTACAATGGATAAATTGGCGCAGGTATTGGACTATGTCTTATATGAGAGCCCGAATAAGCTGGTGTCGCCCAAAGAAGAGATCGATTTTGCTTTAAATCTGATTGAAATCAATAAGGTAAAACTCAGTCCATTATTTGATATACAGGTGAAGGTTGATGTGGATGAAGAAAATGAGCCTTTGTTTTTTTCGGCGGTGATGGTTCCGCTGATTAGTATAGACCTGATTGAAAATGCTTTTAAGCATGCCGATATTCAAAGCGAAAATTCATTTATAGCAATTGCTATCAGTTTTCAAGAAGGTGTGCTGGAGATTACGGTCAATAATACCATTTCGAAGAAGTCTCCTTTGGCGAAAAGAAAAGGCGGGATCGGGAGTAAAACCCTCGAAGAACGATTGATACGCTACTATGCCGGTCGGCATGAATTGAAAAGGTTTGTCGATAATGATGTGTATAGTGCTTACTTACAAATCAAGATGTATGAGTCATAGAAAATTAAGGTGTATTATCTTAGATGATGAAATACCCAGTTTAAAGTTTTTGAAAATACTGATGGGGCAGGTAGAGGGCGTTGAGATTGTGAAGGTATTCAACGACCCGCTGGCGCTGGTGAAAGAGTACCGGGAGCTTGATTTTGATTTCTGTATACTCGATGTCGAAATGCCCCAACTGACCGGTTTTGATATAGCGGAGATTCTTCAGGACTATCCGGTTATTTTTGCGACTGCCTATAAGCAATATGCCAGTGAAGCGTTCGACATCAATGCTGTAGATTATATTACTAAACCTATTTCATTACAACGCCTTAAGCAGGCGGTAGAAAAAGTCAAATCTCAGTTTTCGACCA
>JAITLW010000056.1 GCA_031277715.1 Sphingobacterium sp.
GGCGTGTGACCCAAGTGGTCTTGGCTACTTTTGATATCTCTCCTAATAGCTGTACTGCTGAAATTCCTCCTCCCACGACGATGACATGTTTGCCTGCAAATTCTTCCGCACTTTTATAATCACCGGTATGGAGCTGTTTGCCCTTAAACCTCTCCCAGCCCGGATATTTGGGGCAATAGGGTGTTTTCCAAGTTCCAGTGGCATTGATTATACCGCGTGCGCTAAATTGAGCACCATTGGTCCGTATCAAGAAACGACCGTTCCGTTCGGTGACTTCTAGTACTTTAACAGGACGGATTATTGGCAACTCAAAGGTCTTTTCGTATTTCTCGTAATATTGAGGTAGCGCAACATTGGCCTGCAGTGCTTTTTCTGCTGTGTTTACAGCATCGGAGAAGCTCATGCCTGGAAGGTCGTTTATCCCGTTTACATTCTGTAGGGTCAGGGTGTCCCAACGGTGCTGCCAGGCTCCACCCGCTCCAAATTCGTCATCTAGGACGACGAAACCTTTTCCGGATGTTAGTCCTGCTTTTTTTAAGTAATAGGCAGCAGATAGCCCCGCTTGACCCGCTCCTATCACAACGATGTCAACTTTATAAAAAACGGACAGATTTGATTCCATTAATTTCTTGTTCTCCATGTTTGTTTTATTTAAGTGTTGCTTCGTCGTTATCGTCGGATATACGCGAGAAAGAGCGTGTTTAATATACCTGTCAAAATACGAAACTGAATGTACATTTGCCAGTAAAAAAGTAAGATTCCGATGGTGGCTAAGCGGATTATAAAGTTTGTTCGCGAATTGTAAATACGGCTTCGTAAAATAAGGGCTGGTTTTTACTTTTGACATCGTAAATGATTTAAGAATGAAAACTAGAAATTTAGTATTTGCACTATTTGGATTGCTGATTGGTACGGTCGGTTATGCGAGCTCGTATGTGAGATTAGACAGAACAGGAATCTTGGAAGCTGATAGTTCCTTTGTCGTGAAGTACAGGTATAAGGAGCGCCTGGCCTATCATATCTATACAAATGGAGACACCTCTATTGTCCTGTACAGTACGGATGGAAGTGCGCCGGTGATGAGCTCGCAGTATAAAGACGGCTTCGGGAAGGATTATCTTTCGTTCCTAAGTATGGATTATGAACATGAGGGAGTAACGTATGAGGTAGATGGTCGAATGATGAATGGAGGTTACCTTTCTTTTAATGGGTATAAAGAAAAAGATACCTCGCTGGAAAAACCGGATGACTATTATCAGCTGTCTGATATCTTATGGGAAGTGGGAGAATATAGAGATTGTAAAATGTACTACCATGAGGAAGAGAATAACACGCAAATGCGGGTTTTCGCTTTCAACCGTGAAGATGGTGTAGATTATAATGAGGCTTGTAGAACTGTGTTGAAAATGTCTGGAGTTCCCTCAGTGCAGCTTGAGCCGGGTTGGGTGGTGATTACGGCAGATTTTTTTATAGATGAGGATAGACAATATGAATTGGTAGGACAATTGGTTAAAGATAACGTAGACTTTGAAGAGACGATTACGATCAACACGAGGGATTTGGAGCTGTTGGTGGGTGGTACTACGGAAGAACGGATCGAGTTTTCGAACACACTACCACATCTTAACTACTGTGAGGTAATAGGCTGGTCTCAAAAATTGGATGAAAAGACTTCTGACTATGTGGTGGAGTTTCTGGGCGATATGTGTATATACTTTAATCTTTACGGTCGCTACGATCTGGCAGAGTTCCAGGCTTACTTTTTGAGAGCAGCAATGTATCGTAAGGAACACTATATAAAACACCAAATGCTATCTAGAAAGCAGGCTGATTTGTTCTACAAGGAGCTGTTGGAACATCAGTCCTCAAATTTAGAAGAGAATTTGCTTGATTTTTAATCAAGCGACGGTAAGGAGTATTTCCTTATAACACGAAATCTTCATCTTTTGGTGAAGGTTTTTTTGTATGAAGCGAACCCCATTAGGATCTCATCCTCTATAAAACAAAAAAAACTCCATCTTTCGATGAAGTTTTTTGCGGAGAGAGTGGGATTCGAACCCACGATACGGTCATCCCGTATACAGACTTTCCAGGTCTGCTCTTTCAACCGCTCAGACATCTCTCCCTAAGCGAGCACGAAGATACAATTTTAAGTCAGTTTAAGAAAAGAAAAATGACTTATTTTGACTGTTTTTTTGTAATGTGCTCAATAATAAATAAATAGTTCTGTTTATTGACAAATGATATATATAACAAAAAAGACCAACTTATTAAGTTGGTCTTTTTTATGCTGTAAACAATAGTTACGCTTGTTCTTGCTGTAATCCTTGTTTGTAGATAGCTTTTTTCACTTGGATACGACGAGATACAGATTTCTTCTCGTAAGCTTGACGAGAACGTAGCTCGCGTAATACTCCAGTTTTCTCAAATTTCTTCTTGAAACGCTTTAATGCTCTATCTAAAGATTCTCCTTCTTTTACATTTACGATAATCATAGTTCTGATACCCCCTTTCCTTGTATAAAATTCTTGTGGATGCAAAGGTAATAGATAATATTTAAAAAGCTAAAAAAAATTAAACTAATTTCCAGTCTTTCATGATTTTTTCTAATGGATTGTCCTTTGTACATAATGCCGTATGTATACCTAAAGAAGAAGCGGTTGCTAAATGCTGCGGACTATCATCAACAAATAGTGTATGCTCTGGAATAAGTCCATTCTCCCCTAGTACAACCTGAAATATTTCCTGATCGGGTTTGCGCATACCCATCAAGTGCGAATAGTAGGTCTGTTCAAAAAAGACAGTGTTATCTTTGACCCCATAAGTCTCCTGTATATGCCGCATACAATAAGCATAATGTATTGCGTTGTTATTGCTCAAGAGGAAGGTTCTGAATTTGGCCTTTAATTCCAATAGTAGTTCATGTTTTCCTGTAGGTACTCCAATCAATAATGCATTCCAAGCGGTATCAATTTCTAAATCGGTCAACTCGAAATTACCGGTCAATTTTCGGATGCCCTCTCTAAAATCATCGGGAGTCGCAATTCCTTTGTCAAAATCATCAAATAATGCTATCTGACCATGATGAGCGAATATTTCGCTAGCATTGGATATACCTAATTGAGTAAAAGCGTCTTGCGATTTAGCAAAGTCAATCATGAAGATTACATTGCCGTAATCCAAAATAATATTTTCAATTTTTTGCATTTAAAATTTTGTTTTCTCATTACAAATATCGATAATTGCATCACCAAAAGGGAATAAAGTTGTACTTTTGGTAAGAAAAATAACCGCGCCTATAGCTCAGTCGGTTAGAGTAGAAGACTCATAATCTTTTGGTCCCTGGTTCGAGCCCAGGTGGGCGCACAGAAATCCTCATAGCAATATGGGGATTTTTTGTTTCTCCCCTTTTTGTTTTTTTAAGCGTGTTTAAAATCGACATCATTATTATCTGTCAAATGGCTAAGAATAATGGAAATGCCTCGAATGCTTTTGTTTTACTTATTAAATAGCATACTTTTGAAGTATATAGAAACTGAAATTATGAGATTTGCTGTTGTTTTTTGTATGTTGTTATTTGTAAATCAGTCTTGTAAGAATAAAGATGTCGATTTAAATTCATATAGCACCATTATTGAAGGGGTCTCCCCGCTCTATTTGGAAGTTAATGAGATAGCAAATGTTTCTTTGGCCCATCCGTATAATTTTTATAAAGAAACTAGTCTTAAAATCGATGGTAATCCAATTAAAGTCAATAGTATACATGGGAATGTCGCCGAGGTAGTGATTCCTGAAGCAACTTTTTCCGAAAAGAAATATAGTGCCATAGTTCAGTATGTGAATAGCCGTGACACTAGTAAATTTGAGATTTATAGGTATGATTTTCCTAGGTTTGACAAGCTTGAAGTCAAGAGCACTAATGAAGGAGAAGAGTTGATTATTAATGGTGATTTTCTTGCCCCTAACTCCGGGAAAATGACGATATGGTTTACCGCTAAAGAAGATGGAAAACCATTAATATACGCCGAGATAACTGCAACAGATAACCGTAGGATAGCAGTGAAAGTGCCGCAGGACGCAGGAAGGAGTGTTTTCTATTTTAACACTCTTGGAAAGGAACCTTTGCCAAGAATCATTAATTTAGGTTATTTTCGATAGTACTATGTTTGTTTATCAATAGTTGTTATTTACTTTCTCCATACGGCCATCCTCTTCTACCAGATAGGTCTCTCCATTGGCTTGTTGTAGACGGGCGGTACCATTTTCAAAGGTTGTAGAGTGGGTGAAGATGGCTTCGGCAATAACATTGGACTGGTAATCCATAATACCCCATTGCTGTGGTGCTTGCATGAACATAATCCGGTTTTTGCCAGCTAGTACTAGTGATTCGTAGGTAAGCGGAATTAATATTGTCCCTTCTCGATTTATAAATCCTTCTTTTCCCTCTTTTTTAACCTTAATGAGATTAGGATCTATCTTCATGTACTCGGAGATAAGAAATATGTCGTCATATTGTGGAGCTACAATTTCGTCACCTTTTAAATCCACCAGTCCCACCTTTTGTAGGCTATCCTGTACTTGCCAGAATCCGTACATAGGCTTCAAAGTGCTGCTAAAGTAGATAGGTTGCACACATACCCGTCCACTCCTGTCAACTACACCAATCGTATTAGAAAGTCCGTTATCGCCTTGTTTGGAGAAGAATGCTAAGCTGTCGCCTTCGAAACGAATAATCTGCTCATAGGCGGTATCCGCCCTTTCCCAGGTATCATCTGTAGGGTTGTAATAGCCAGAGAGGTATTTAATAGGTGGAATGTCCCTTGTTTGATCTGATTCCGTTGTTGTAGGTGGGTTGCTGCATGAAATTGTTGATGTCATTACGATTGCGTAAATGGTCTGCTTTATATAATCTCCAGGTTTCATATTGCTTATCATCTTTAATCTTGTGTGTCGACTCCCCTTTGTCCAAGTTGCTGTTTCACTGCATTTTTATAGTTCATTATGACATTGGGGTTGTCCGGCGCGAGTTCGTAGGCTTTCTTGAAGTAATATATGCTGGGATTATAATCGCCCAAGTCAACCGGAAGATAAGTACGTGCCGCACCTGCATTAAGATAGCCTAAGTAGCCCTCGGGGTAAAGGGTAATAGCTCTTTCGAAATAGTCCAGTGCCTTGCGATATGATTTCTGGTGGTAAAATGATAAACCGACATTATTAAAGGCGGCTTCACAATAACGTTCATCCACAGTGGCTAGAAATGAAAAGATTGCATTGGAGTGCCTATACTCTTCTTGCTTAAAGAGGTTTTTGGCTCTTTCAAATAAGCCGTCTAACTCATCCTCCTTTATTCTTTTCTTGTCATACAGGTCGAGTAGCTCTATAGCCTCGCGAACGGTCTCCGAATCAAACGAGTCAAAAGCCTGGTATTTCATAAAGTCTGGGTCTAATTTGCTGCCATCTTTAAGACAGCTCAACCGTTTATAGAATAGTTGCAACAAAAAAGTATAATGATAAGACATTCCGGTTTTGACGGTTCCATCGCCCATAATCTGATAGCAGGGTGATGGGTACTCTTCTGTCTTTTTGGTTACAGGATAGTATATGGGCATCGAATCGACTAAGGTGTATTTTTTATAAAGTTCGGAATACCTACTGGTTTTATTGGTAGCATAATTCTGGAAGTCCAAATAGTAGTTGAAATAAGGCTCACGCAGTACTTTTTGCTCCATTTGTGGAGATGTCTTTACGGCCTTGTCGTTCGTTGTTTGGGCATTGCTTTGCTGCTGACATGTGATGAAAGATAACAGAGCGAACTTAATACACGTTTTTATTTTCATGTCTATTGGACTTAGAAATTAGAAACAAGCATGAAGACCAAAGTGTCTTTGATTACGAAGCCCGTTTCTAAATTATACTCGAAATAACAAACTTTCTGTTTAAAAATGATATTTCGATTACGATTAGTTGGCTTAATTTACGATTCGTAAATGCGAGGAGGAAGGAATTTGCAGTAGGTAATGGTTTCTGATCTTGAAACCGCTACTGAAGGATTGATTACGGTAAGAAGTCGATACCTCTCCCCCTTTTGAAATGACCGTTGGGGGCTAGGTATCGACAGGCTAACATTACATCGATAGTAAACTGCTTACCATTTTATGCTTTCGATGACTGTTGTTTTAAAAACTCATTGACGAATGCATCATCGTTTAAGTTGGGATAATCGTTCTGAATGCGCGTCAGTTCGTCATATTGTCCTTCTGAAAGAACTTCGTCTGGATTCAAACACCAAATGCCTTTCATAAGCCCTTGTCTACGCAGGACTTCATGTATGCCTGGAATGCAGCCGTGGAAATCATTTGCTACGTCAAATAGTGCGGCGTTGGCATCGGTAGTTTGATTGTTAAGAACCTGCAAATGTGCCCATTTTTCATGAGTTGGATTGGCTTTGAAATCTTTAACCAGCTTAAGTAATTCTACAGCCTTACTGGTCCAAACGGCCCAATGTCCTAAGAGACCACCTTTGAATTGTACGGTCCGTTCTTGGCCATCTACATTGAATTTGTACAACGATAGCAAATCTGCAACGATATTGTCGTCATTACCTGTGTATAATGCGATATCATCTCTTCGAGGAGAGTTTGCAATGGCACGAACCACATCTAGCGTCTGATAACGATTGAAGGAAGCACACTTGATCGCAATGACATTATCAATAGCTACAAATTTGGTCCAAAAGTCATAGGTGAATATCCGACCACCAACAGATGGCTGTAGGTAGAAACCGAATACAGGTATAATCTGTGCTACGGCTTCAGTGCGCTTTAATATTTCTTCTTCTGTCAAATCCTGTAGTCCGCCCATACTTAATAACCCCATGTCGTACCCGTATTTAACGGCTAATTCGGCCTCAGAAATCGCTTGTTCTGTAGGACCAACTATCCCGGCTATCTTAATGAAAGGCCTATCTATTTCGCTGGAGTCTACCACTTCACTGGTGATTCTAAAGACATCTTCGAGTAGGTTGTGTTCTGGTAGGCGTATCTCAAATTGGGTGGAATGCACACCAATAGCGATGCCATCTGCTCCGCTGGCGATGTAGTACTTGGTCAGTAATCGCTGCCCTTCTTCATCCAATTGCCGTTGTTCATTTAAGCATAGCGGGTTTGCAGGTAAAACTGTACCTGCGAATAGTAATTCTTTTTTGTCTTTATCGAGTCTTCTCATTAAAATTTGCCCTTCCTCTCTTGAAAATGTGTATCCTTACCAAACTCATCACCGTTATTGCGTATCCACTGTACAGTGATATCTATAATTTCTAATATACCGACCTTAGGAAAGCCAAATAAGCGATGGCATTCTGCCGCATTATTCAATAATGCGGTGTTTTCCGGTTCATTGATAAATATTGCTTTTTTGCCTAAACCCTGCCCTATTTTTTCAGCAACCCACTTGATGGATAATATCTCTGGCCCGGTTACATTGAGCACCTTTGCCGGAGCAACTGTGTGTAAAAGACTGCGTATAGCGATCTCGTTGGCATCGTGCTGCCAGATGACATTGACATTATTGCTCGTAAGGTCGATAGCTTGCTCATTATAGACTTGCTTTGCAATTTCTCTGACCACCCCATATCTAAAATCGACAGCATAGTTGAGGCGATAAAGAAGTGTCGGTGTATTGTTCTTTTTGCTGAAGTAGGTAAAAATGCGCTCTCTCCCTAAAGTACTTTGTGCGTATTCACCGATAGGTTCCGGATCAACTTCTTCGTCTACCCCTGCCGATGTAACGGGAACGAAAGGTAATACGTTACCGGATGAAAGTGCGACTATTCTAGAGTTTTTAAACTTGTCCGCTACTCTCCCCGGAAGGTAGGTGTTCATTGCCCAAGTAAAGTCTTCTTTACCAACAGCGCCGAATTTGAATCCAGCTAGGTATATAACGTTCTTTACATCGGGTAATTGCTGTAAGGCATCATCGTCGAGTAAGTCGCAGACGATAGTCTCTATGCCTAGGCTTTCCAAATAGTTTTTACCCTCTTTGTCCGAAAAACGGGATACACCGTATACCTTGCGCTCCAAACCTAATGCTTTTAAACCATCGATAAGTAGCTTGGCCATACTCGGCCCCATCTTTCCACCTATTCCTAGAAAAACAAAGTCACCGTCGATATTTTTCAAGTCTGCCAAGAAATCAGCAGATGGCTTGGTGTACTTTTCTTCTAATTCTCTTAAAATTTTATTTTCCATATTACTTTAAAAACATATCGTAAACATTACTAACCATTAAAATCAATATTACCAGCAGACCAAGCGCTCCTGCTACTTTATAGAACAGGTTATTCGCTTTATCTCCCAATACTTTTTTGCTATTGGCAATTGCATAGATAGAAACACCTATGAACGGGACAAGGAAGATGGTGATACTTTGTGCAATAACGATGAGTTCCAAAGGTAATTTTCCGAAACTAACAGCCACAATACAGCCAAGTATCATGACTATGGAAATCAGGAACTTTACTTTTGTACTACTCAAGCTACTGCCAAAACCTAGTGCGTCTCCTAAGAGAGCTCCTCCAACTGTTGCATTACCTACTAAAGAGGAGAAAGCGGCACCAAATAAGCCGACGAAGAAGAGAGAACTCGCATGCTTGCCAAACAAAGGCTCTAAAGCTTTGCCCATTTCTGCGGCACTACCAACATGTATACCCTTGGGAAATAAAACCGCTGCCGCACAAACCATGACCGATAGGCTCATAAATCCCAGGATCCCTACCCCAACGAAGCCTCCTTGTTCCGCTTTTTTTATACTTATACCTTCAGTACTCATTTTCTTGCGCTCCTGTATTAAGTAACTTTGATAGAATGCGCCCACCAAAGAGAAACAAGATGCTGTAAAAGCAATAACTAGCCCCAACGATCCCTCCGGGATAGACGGGATAAGACCCTTGCCAAACTCTTTGAAGTCTATCTCCGCCAGGAATAATGTGGCAACAAAACAAGCAAGCATAAGCAATACTAGCGCTATCATCAGTTTTTCCATTACTTTGTAGAATGAAGGGAAAAACAAAAGGCATATTCCTAAGATGGTAAATACAATAACCCATATATAAGGAGCTGTACCTGTGGCCTCGCCTATAGCGATACCTACACCAATACTATTTCCAGCTTGGAAAGATGTGGCAACTAAGAATACGCCAATACCTATCGCAATGCCAATCGGCTTATTGAAATAAGTTTTGATTAAGGTCAAAAGACTTTTATCCTGTGAAGCGCCAATACGGGAACACATCGCCGTATAGATGCCCATAAAAAATAGAGCCACAAAAACAATCCATACCAGGGAGTAGGCATAGTCAGCTCCCATTTTTGATGTTATTGTCATTTTGCTCGGGCCGAAAACAAGAGCGGCAGTGATGATGCCAGGCCCTAATATGTTGAGTATTCTTTTCATATGGTTTATAGTTTCTGATTACGTATGGTCTCTACAAATTTTGCATCTATAGGTGGGGTTTTGATCGTGGTTTTTGTTCGGATATAGTTAGCTACATCGGCTATTTGAGCATCCGTTAAAAAAGAGAAGGAAGGCATCGGTAAATCGTATGCAAGCTGTCCATCTGCTGTGGTCGTGGTCAACCCGTTCAGTATCGTATGAATGAAGTTTTTGTCGTTGGCCACTATGTTTGACTGGACCAATGAGGGAAAACTACCTGCTGTACCTTTGGCGTCGGCTTTATGGCATGATGCACAGTAGGACTGATACAGGGTCTTTGCATCCATCTTCTCGTTATCCTGCTTTGGTTCTTTGCTGATGAATGATGTAGGTTTATAGTCGACTCTAGAGAGCTTTAGGATTCGGTCATCCGTCTCTAGCGGGAATTTCACTTGGGGTTTCCAGTCTCTATTGCTTGTAGAAATATATATATTCCCTTTTTTGTCTACAGTAATAGCTCTAATTCTGCCATACCTGTCTTTTAAAAAAACATCTTCTTCGAGTATTTGATTCTGTTTGTTGTTAAGTTTTAGTATCCTCAACGACTGGTCTTTCAATGTTCCTAATAGTAGACTATTCTTCCATTCTGGCACTTGGGTAAAACTATAATATTTTAATGCTGCGGGTGCAACTACAGGTGTCCAGGCTTTGATAGGTTCGGTACGAGGGCTTTTTCGGGCTATTTCAATCTCTTCGGGCTTGTCATGATAGCCTTCAATCTGTATCCAGCCATAGTTGTGTAATGGTCGTATCCAATTGATTTCATCTTCTATGGCATCGCCATGCTCGGAGGTCAAAAGATTTCCGTTAGATGTAAACGTCATACCTTGCATATTACGAAAGCCCCAGGCATATACATAAGAGTTTTTTATTGGGTTGTCTTTTGGAATCGTGCCATCGTCATTCATACGTAGGATTTTCCCATTGAGTGTGGTGGAATCCTGGGCGTGTGTCAAGGAATGGACATCACCCGTAGCCCAATATAATATTCTATTGTTGTCAAAAGCTAAACGGGACCCATTGTGCCCCGATCCTCCCGGTATTTTTAGAAGTAGTTGGTTGGCGACGACTTTCCCATCTTTTATCTCTAAGCGTCTCAACTCACTGAAAAGGGAATCTTGTTCCTTGGTCGTATGACATATATAGAGGTAAGGTTTGGTGGTATAGTCAGGGTGAATCGCTAGACCAAGTAATCCCAAAGTACGCTGATGGTATACATTCGGTACGTCATATAGGTCTTTGACCTTGTTGGTCTCTAAGTCTAATTCGGCAAGTTTCCCTTTTATCTGAGTGAAGAATATCGAATTGGTCGTAGGATTATACTGCATATCCCAAGGGACATCAAGACTATCGACGAGTTCGGTTACGGACAGATAGGTTTGGTCAGAGACCTTGATGTGATCGATGACTTTCCCATCGCTGGCGGGTGCACAGGAATTCTGGAAAATCACATAAGCAATCAGAAATATTAGCTTTATTTGTCTGGTTAGTATCTGCATTAATCTAGGTTTTAAGGCGGTTGTGTTTCTTCTCTATCTACTCAAAAACGTATTAAAAACTATTTTAAACGCAATAATGCTTCCTTTGGGATGTGTTTTGACCGATAGTCTCGGTAACGTTAACGAGATGTCGGTAAAAAAAATGGAGAAACGCCCCAAATGATGATTGCCGACTAAATTAGCAGTGCATAAATATAGATTTTGTTTCATACTTAAAGAAGTAATGATTTACATATTGGATATAGAGTCTAAATATATGAAAAGAAAGAATATCCTCCAATTTATTTTTAATTTTCGTAGAATAAATAATTTTCTATCGTCAGTATATCAATAGGCATAGGTTTGAAGTTCTCTTTTACATCTTTTAATAAAAAGTGTCTGTAAAGGTAGTTTAACGCTAGGTATCCCTGCTTGTCCGGTCTTTGGCAAATTAGAAAATCGACCATCCCACTACCCAAGAATTCAACATTTTCAGTCAGGAAATCAAAACCGATAATGTGTGGCTTTTTAATATTTCTATATTCGTCAAAAAAGCGGCCTACAACAGAAACCCGGGAATTGGTAACAAAGATTAAGTCTGGGTTTATAGTGTCCACATGTCTCAACAGGTCTATCGCGATTTCATCATAGTTATTGGATGGGATATCTATGTTCAATATTTCGAAACCTCTATCTAATTTATTAAGATAGTCGGTATAGCCTTCAATTTTAGTATTTAGGTACGCATAGTTTTGCAAGCCGCGTGCAATATTTAGAATAAGTACTTTCGAATTTGCTGGTACCAAGTAAGAAGTAAGATTGGCCGCAAGTCGTCCTGTGCTGTAGAGGTCGGGGCCGATATAGCCAAGTGATGAACAGCCCTTAATATCGGAATTGACAAATATACTTTCTATCCTACGCTTTTTGCATTCTTCTACAAAGCGGATCGTTTCTGAAATAAAGATAGGTGCGATGACGACAGCGTTAAAGTTTCGAGACAAAACATCTTCAGACATTTTTATAAATGTCCGTACATCCTCCTGGTCGTACAGGAAAATATCGATAGTTATTCCAAAAGTACTAAACTCTTCAATGCCTTGTTTTATTCCTTTGAGGCACAAATCCCAATAGCCCGTTTGTGAGGATGTTTTGGGGATCAAAACTGCAAAGCTCAGGTTGTTCTTGACCGAGAGGGCGCGAGCGTAAAGATTGGGCTGATAGTTGTGCTCCTTTATAATAGCCTGAACCTTAGCTCTTGTTTTGTCTGAAACATCTTTCCTATTATTAAGGACCCTGTCTACCGTAGCAATGGAAACATTAGCTAACTTGGCAATTTCCTTAATTCCAACTTTCTTGTTATCTGTTTTTTCTCCCATAATAATGAAGTAATATTATCCTGTCAAAGATAGTACTCAAAATTAACAACTTATATATAACATCATGAATGATGCTTTAATTATTTAGGGTTTCTTCCAGTTGTATCGGGTCAAGTTGGTTTTCCCACTTTGCTACTACGATAGTGGCAACAGCATTTCCGATGAAATTGGTCAAAGCTCTACATTCGGACATAAACTTATCTACTCCGAGAATGAGTGTCATCCCTGCTATAGGCACTTCTGGAACGACAGCTAACGTAGCTGCTAATGTGATAAAGCCCGCTCCAGAAACACCGGCAGCCCCTTTAGAGCTGAGCATGGCAACGAGTAACAGAACGGCCTGCTGACCAAAATCCAAGTGGATATCACATGCCTGTGCAATAAACAGGGCAGCTAATGTCATGTATATATTGGTACCATCGAGATTGAAGGAGTACCCGGTTGGCACTACTAGGCCAACAACAGATTTGGAACAGCCTGCGTTTTCCATTTTTTGCATCAGTGATGGTAGAGCAGATTCGGATGAACTGGTCGCAAGAACAAGTAGGAGCTCGTCTTTGAGGTATTTCAATAACTTGAAAATGGAGAAGCTATTGTATCGTGCTACAGCACCCAATATGAGGCACACAAAAAGCGCAGATGTGAGATAGAAAGCGAGTACTAGTACTATTAAATTGCTCATCGAGGCGATACCATACATACCGATGGTGAATGCCATAGCTCCTAGTGCACCTAATGGAGCAAGTTTCATGAGCATGCTTACCACTTTGAAAATGGGATGAGCGAGTGCCTGTAAGAAATCCAATACAGGTTTGCTCTTGTCTAAGGTCAAGGATAAGCCCACACCAAATAAAACGGCAGTGAATAATACCTGCAGTATGTTTGTCCCCGTCAAGGGGCTTACTAGTGTACTGGGAATAATGTCTAGTACAAAATTCAATAAGCTTGAATGTTTAGCGTCTTTGACGTAGTCGGCTACAGCATTGTAATCTAAAGTGGATGGGTCGATATGCAATCCATGTCCTGGTTTGACAATATTACTGACGATTAATCCTATTATTAGTGCTAGAGTGGAAAAAGTTAGAAAGTATATGAAGGATTTTCCAGCTACCCGTCCAATTTTTTTCATATCGCTCATCGAGGCTATACCTGTCGATACGGTAATGAAAATAACGGGGGCAATAATCATCTTAATCAGTTGGATGAAACCATCTCCTAAGGGTTTCAATAGGACGCCGACCTTGGGGTAGTAATGCCCTAGAAATACGCCTATGAGAATAGCGAATAGTACTTGCACATATAATAGTTGGTAGAATTTAGGTCGTCTGTGTTGGTTGTTTGCCTGAATAATAGGGTCTTCAATAATCATGGGTTTAGAATTTGTTTAGGTTTAGGTTCGGTTTTTAGCTATATAGGTTTTTGAATGAGACGACTTGCAAAGGTTGCCCGATTAGCTACTGAAAATCAGAAAAACACCTTGTTCGTAAGAAAATGTGTGTTTTAAGTATATAATCAGATGTTGTTAGTAGGCTGAATGAGGTTTTAGTTATTTCCGCATTCTTCTCTTTTCATTTATGGTCTCGTAATTCGGAAACAAATCAAAGAATTTTAAATTGTAAAAGCAAATTATTATTTCATACCTAACAACGTGCACAATCCAAGGCCGGCAGTTATTTTGTGCGGTGACACTTTCCTAGTCTAAGTAAAATAGCTTATTTTTATAAGTATGAGTTTACTATTCTCTCCCCTAGCATTAAGACATCAAACCCTCCCCAACAGATTGGTGGTCTCTCCCATGTGTCAGTATTCGGCATTAGACGGTTTCGCTACCCATTGGCACCTGGTGCACTTGGGACAATTTGCAATTGCAAAAGCAGGATTGATAATCCAAGAAGCGACATCAGTAGTTGCTGAAGGACGTATTTCTTATGGTGATTTAGGCCTATGGAAAGATGAGCATATGTCTCCGCTAAAGGATATAGTCGACTTTGTGCATGGTCAGGGAGGCCTCATCGGTATACAATTGGCACATGCAGGACGTAAAGCTTCAACCGACAAACCATGGATTAGCCGTGCTCAGATAGCTCCGGATGAACCAAACGGATGGCAGACGGTAGCACCTTCTCCTATCCCCTACTATCCGCAAGAAAATCCGCCCATTGCGCTGGATATCGTCGAAATCAAGAAAATAATAGATGCTTTCCGGTTAGCAACTGTACGCGCAATAGAGATTGGTTATGATGTGATAGAATTGCACGCTGCTCATGGCTATCTTATCCATCAATTTTTGTCTCCGCTTACAAATCAACGTACAGATGAGTATGGAGGTTCTTTTGAGAATAGGATACGTTTTCTCCTTGATATTATCAGTGCTGTGCGGCCTGTCATGGAAAATCGCTCACTATGGGTGCGGATTTCTGCTACGGATTGGGCAAACGGTGGATGGAACCTGGAAGAGTCTGTAGAACTTGTTAAAATTATTAAAACAATGGGAGTTGAAGTTGTTGATGTTTCTTCGGGTGGAGCAGTGAGACATCAGGAAATTACGGTTAAAGAGAACTATCAGGTTCCCTTTGCACAACGGATTAAAGAAGATACCGGGTTACTTACAGGGACCGTAGGTCTAATAAAGAATGCAAAGCAAGCGGAGCGAATTATCGAACAGAATCAGGCGGATATTATACTTATAGGCAGAGGTTTTCTACAAAATCCCCACCTTGTTCTTCAGTTCGCCCATGAGCTAAAGGTCGACATTTCCTGGGCATCTCAATATGCAAGGGGTAAAGAGACTTTGTAGTTACTATAGTTTTCCACACCGGAATACAAAGGAGCTTTAAATTAAGTGAATATTGTATATTCGCTCCACACTTAAGTCTTCATGGTCACATTCTCTGGTATTCTGATAGCGATTATTATTAGCCTTGGCGTTTTAGTCATAAGGTATAATTATTTAAAAAATAAACAGAAATATGAGCAGAATGAGGCAGATAGAATGGATTATGCCGAGTATCTGAATACCTATAAAAGACAAGTTAATCATATATTCAATGCAGTACTTCCGTTTGAAGAGCGGTATTGTTCATGGATGTCGTTAGATAATAAACTGACATTTATAGCCCAACAGCTTCCGGCTTATGCTATCCCAAAGGACCATGAGATGGATTCAAGTCTACACGAGGCGTATAGTGCGATTGTGTATTATAAGAGCAACGCGAATAGCTTAAGGGAAGCACATAATAACGCTTATGTCGAGAGGGAGAAGACCAGGTTAGCATCTTGTTTTGCTGCCCTGTTTGACCATCCTTTGGACGGCCAACAGGTGGACGCAATTGTATCTAATGATGATAATACGCTTGTTATTGCTGGTGCAGGTTGTGGAAAGACAACTACAGTGTTGGGTAAGGTTAAATATCTTCTACACAAAAAACTGGCCAAGCCACATGAAATCCTTGTGCTGTCTTTTGCGAAAAAGAACGTAGATGATTTGAAGGAGAAAGGAGGTGGTCTAGGAATAGATTGTAGGACATTCCATGCCTTAGGGTACCATATTTTGAAGAGTAAGGGAGAAGGGCCTTTGGTAATCGCTCCGAATGACGCCGATGCACTTATTGTAGAAGTTCACCAACAGCTCATCCGAAACCAGAATTATTTAGCCTCATTCAACGATTTTGTCCTGAACGGCTTACGCCCCATTAAAAATGAGAACGATTTTGAATCCTATGCAGATTATATCCAGTTTTTGAAGGATAGCGATTTCGAGTCGATTAAGGATATGTTGAGTAAACGTAGGTACTTCGCAAATAAACAGTCCAAAGGACCTATCAGTGTTACTAAGGATGGAGAGCATTGCTATATCGCCAACTTTTTATTTCTTCATGGCCTCTCCTACTCTTATCAAGCAAGCTACCCATATCTCGAGAATGTAAAACAGAGTGGAACCTGCGCCAAGTATAAAAACAACTATAAGCCGACCTTTAGTATATACATCAATGGATATGATGAGGATAGTATTAAGTCTTGTCCTAATCCAAAAGAGCACGTCATTTTCCTTGATCATCATTCATTAACCAGCGCTGATGGCACTCCGAGGTTCTTTGAAAGTAAAAATATAGATTGCGACTATAAACAGCTGTTAGACTGGAAACAGAATGTACATCTTGCTAACCGGACGAAATCGATACAATCTTATAGTTTTGAGTTTAGAGAGAAAACAGTAGAGGAAAATCTAATTGCGCATCTTCAAGAATATGGGATTCACCTAGTCAGAAAATCAAATAACGAAGTTTACCGACTGTTGGAAGAAGCTTATGGAAGAGAAATAGATGCCGTGCTTAAGTTGGTGAATACATTTATCAATCTCTTTAAATCTAATAGTACAAGTTTTAGGGAGATAGTAAAGAGAAATAAAGTTACTTTTAAGGCGGATTATGAATTAATAGATAGGAATGTAGACCTCCTAAATATCGTTAAGCAAATATACAGTGGTTATGAAAAAGGATTGAAAGATTCTAAGAAATTAGACTTTAATGACTTGATTAATCAGGCTACGCTGGAGGTAACTAACGGTACTTATCTGCATTCTTATAAATATATTATTGTAGACGAGTTTCAGGATATTTCGATAAACCGCTATAGCTTACTGCAGGCATTGAAAAGGCAGTCCTATTGTAGACTGTTTGCGGTTGGAGACGATTGGCAATCTATCTATCGCTTCTCCGGAAGTGACCTTACTTTGTTTAAGAAGTTTGAGGATTATTTTGGATATACACTTATTAAGAAGATTGAAACAACATATCGGTTTTCTAATCCTTTGCTTAGTATCTCGTCGGGTTTCATTCTTAAGAATCCTAGCCAGATTCAGAAAGCGTTGCGTAGTGGAAAGAAACAGAAAACAAAGGTGTTTTTTGACTATAGTAAGAAAAACGGTGTCGCTCTTAATGAAACACTGCTTGAGATATTACATAAGCTATTTCAGGAGTATGGTGACGGAATACTAAATAAGAAAATAGGTATACTAGGTCGCTATCAGCATGATATAAGGCAGTTTGAGCCGACAGCTAGCATCACGGTTGAAACAAAGAAGTCTTATTTATTAGTCCATACGATTTTGCGCGATATTCAGGTAGATAGTCATGGCAATACTGTCCGTAATAATCTACTGCAATTTAATGAGCGTATTGACTTTTATACAGTGCATAGTTCTAAAGGCTTAGAGTTTGATGTGGTGATTTTGATGAACTGTGAGACAGGAAAGTATGGCTTCCCTGCTGAATTGAGTGACGATAGCATTCTGAAACTACTGCTCACCGGTGAAGACACATATGCTAACGGTGAAGAACGTCGTGCGTTCTATGTAGCAATGACACGGACTAAGGAACGAATTTATTTTTTAGCAGATAAGAATAGACAATCTAAATTCCTTCGAGAATTGTACGGCGATTATGTAGGAACTCCCCTTTCTCAAGCCCATTGTCCACACTGTGATGGCGAACTACGTTTCATAAAAGATATATCCGTTAGAACTGGAATCTCCAAAATGTTTGGTTGTGTTAATTTCAAATATGGTTGTGATTATACGACCTTCAAGCAAGAGCGTGCAAATAGCCAGAAGGAGTTGACTTAATAGTCTTAGGCATTCGGGGAATATATAAGGTGGCTCGGGAGTCATAGATGGTATAAGCCTGATTTTGTAACGGACAATAAAAAAGCGGAACCTCAATAGAGGCTCCGCTTTTTTAAGCTGTTTTTAGAACGAAATCGTATTTTATTTTACACGTTCGAAACGGTAACGAATCGGGTAATCTACCATAACAGGATTTGATCCCCAATCTTTAACCATATCGTACGTATTCTGTAAAAAATCTACTGGTTCGAAATCACCTATCGTTACCTCCAGGTATTCTTTGCCATTTATTGTTGTAATACGAAATCCTATTTGAGCATTGCGTACAGCCTCTTTATTAGGAGAGAATGGTACATTTGCCTTGCCCTCTGCTACCATCACATTTACCCTTGGTGGAGGGAATCCAGGCGCTTCTATCAACATCTGCACTACATCTGCTTTCTTCACCAATTCGGTGTTCCTGAAATAGTTTTTCATATCACCAGAAAGAGAAACAGTCAACTCATTATGATCAAACGTAAGCACGTCAGCAGCCGTATTATTTACTGGCAGTTTGGACGGATCATCAGCCCATGATGTATTTAAATCTAGGTAGTCATAAGTCGTGAAAGCCACATATTTCCAAGATCCTGTTAACCGCTCAAATGTAGTCGAAAGTAAGCTTACTTTAGCCTCATCGATGTTGCCTGGGTGAAATGCTTTAGGGAGATTCTTTAATCGTAAGACAAAGTTATTTTTCCCAAGCTCCTCTTTCAACAGTTTTACTTTAAGTGTTCCTTTACTTTTTCTTTTCTCAATTGTAATGGTTTTTCCTTCAGGGAAACTAAAATGAACTCCCTCTTTGGCAGTAGAGCGCTTGTCATCTACCTCTACCTCCAGCGTTACGGGCATTTCATTTTTAAAAACACCATTTACTGTACTTAATGATACGGTTATTTCCGTAATTTCACTCACTTCGTATGCTGGATAATCAAAGGTATAGATAACGTCTTCGTCCAAGTTTAACCCGACCTTAGCTTTAGCAAGCGCTAAAGTACCGAAATCTATAGGTAACAAGCTAATGTCCAAGATTGTTTCCTGAGGAATTTCCTTCAAAAACTTGATTTTCACCTGTGCTATGGTAGTATCTCGAAAGGCGAAAGTCTTATTGATTAATTCATAATCTTCTCCCTCTTTTAGATCAATGGATATGGAAAAAGAAACGTCTCCATTGATGGGGCTATTGGCTAATACGGTAAGTGTTGCTATATTATCTATATCGATACCGTACGACTCTTGAGTCAACCCGATTACAGTCATCAGCTTATATTCATCCTTCTTCACACAAGATATTGCGACAAAGGACAATAAAATCACAAAAATAATCTTAATATTATTTCTCATGCTATTTAGTCTGTTGTAAGTTCATTATATTCTTGCCGCTCTTTTAGTACGAAATCACGTTCTTCCTGAGTAAGTACAGTAGGTCTCGGCAAATTATAGTTCTTAGTAGATGTCGTGTCCGTTTTTGGAGGTACTTCATCCAATTTTTTACAAGCCGCCAGTGCTGTAATCACAAGTAAGGCGACTATTATTATATTCTTTGTTTTCATGAAATTAATATTTATATCCCTTGTTCTGCACTAGTCCAGGTACAACTTCAATATCCAGTCTCGGTAAAGGGAATGTGTACATGTATTCCTCTGTAGTATACTTCAAACCATTGTCTGCTGACCAAAACTCAGGTCTTCCATTACGTTTCAGCTCAAAAAAGCGATCTCCCTCTGCATACAACTCTTTTCTTCTTTCATTAAGGATGGAGTTTATCAATTTGGAGATCGGCTTCCCTTCTGCATCTACGGTTATCAAAGATTTAGCGTCTACTTCTGGTAGCGTTGCTACTGTCCAATCTATGTTATCTTCGATTCGGTGTGCCCTTAGCTTATTGATTGCTTGCAATGCAAGATCTTCCTTACCTAAATGCGCGTAGGATTCCGCTAAGATCAATTGAAACTCTGCTGAACGGACTCTGCCATTTAATACTTTGTTGTTAATCCGTTTTTCGTCAAAGGATAGCACGTAACGGATATCTTTCTCCTTCTCTACAAAAAGATCGGTAAAGTTTTTACTTAAAGGTCGTTGTGTTATATTGTTTTGTGCTGCGACAGCTGAATTATCGCTATTTCCACCACCATAGATATACGATTTCAATAATACGTTTTCCAACTTCGCGTGCTTACTTTGAATCATATCTACGTAGTGCTTCCCCCTTACCAATGGGTACTTGTCGACAATATATTTTGCCAAGACTGAGGCTTTTTCCCACTCTCTTATCCAAAAATAAAATCGAGCTTGATACGCTTTTACGACATCTGCCGTATAACGATAAATGTCATCTTTAACATCATAAGTTAGTGCTTTCTCAAATTCATCTGCGATGAAAGCTACAGTTTGTCCATAACTAGATCTTAACGGGCGTTCTTCCATATCAAAAGACCTCACAATAGGTAGTCCGGCTTGGTCATCAGTTGTGTATGGTTCACAATACTCCTTAAGCAATTGATAGTAAGCAACAGCTCTCAGTGCGTGTGCAGTTCCCAATACATTCTTGTCTCCCTGATTCGCAACAGATTTCATATTATCTACAATAATATTAGCATCCCGGATCACCGCATAAATTTTCTCATAACGTACCTGCTTATCATTCAATGATGACCCGATATACTTAGGCAAGTTACGGCCGCCTGATAAGCTTAATGGTAATGAAAAGTTGTCTGTAATGACCTCTATATCCAACAGTGCATCTGGATTATCCAGTAGTGTTTCTATATTCCCATAATCTATATCGTTCAAATGCGTATGCAATAATGCCGCAAACTCTTCTGAAGTCTCGGGGATGGCCTTTCCATATGTTTTTACATCTAGGTATTTGGTACAGCCACTTAATAATCCTAGTGCTATAAATCCAACAATAAAAATCTTCTTCATAATTAAAATCCAATATTTAAACCAAATGAGAACGAACGCGTCAATGGATATACAGCTCCTGGCGTTTCTGGGTCTATCCCGTCATAGTTTGTGATGGTAAATAAGTTAGTGGCGGAGAAGTTAAGACCTGCACTGCTCAATCTTACTTTCTTCAATAATGAATCTTTAAAGTTATAACCTATGTGGATAGATCCGAATCGCAGATAAGAGACATTTTTCAACATAGAAGCCCTTGTTATACTACTTGCCGTTGGATTTGTTTGATCAAAGCCCAACGGCGTTGCAAAGTAATCGATAAGGCGAGGATATCCATTAATAATCGGAGTATCTTCTGTCCAGACATTCGCTCTATCGCGAGTAATATTAAATTGATTTATATACAAGTCATTCTGACTGGTTGGAATACTCTCACGTGTACCAGTAACAGATGATTTACCTTCAATGAGGCTATTATAGCTCAACGGTGGGTTAACTTCATCCAATATTTTATTGCCTAAGCTAAAGTTTCCTCCCAATCCAATCGACCACTCCTTGTACTGAACACTAGTGCTAAAACCACCCGTCACCGGTGCTGTATTCGTTCCCAAATAGAAAACATAGTTATTTGCATCTCTTAAGTCAGCAAAAGATTCTATAGTTGCATCAGGGCGTAACGCATAACGATAGATACCGGTACCAGGGTCGATGCCCAAAGTTTTACCAGTAAAAATACTATTCAATGGATATCCAATTTGCTCGTTAGAAGTCGGACTGATGGTACCTGACGACGTATTGTACTTTGTTAGTTTGTTCTGATTGTAAGCCATATTAGTAGACAACGACCAGCTAAAGTCCTGCTTTTTAATAATGGTACCACCAAGTGTAAGCTCTAGTCCGCTGTTTTCTACAGATGATGTATTGAACTTTTGCGAATTAAATCCAGTACTTGATGTCACTCGGAGGTTAGTGACCAAATCTCTACTATTTCTCTGATAATACTCGACCAAACCTGTAATGCGGTTTTTAAAAAGTCCAAAATCTAAAGCAATCTTATAATCTTGTGTTTTTTCCCAACGAAGGTTCCGGTTTGGAGCATTAGCGATTCGTCCCATTCTATAGTAATCGTTTTCCGATTTGCGGAAAGTCGTCAGATAATCCATAATTAATTGTGGGTATACCGTACGATTAATATTTCCTGTGTATCCCGTTGCCGCTTTCAAGCTTAGCCTGCTAAATACCGAAGAAATGGACTCAAAGAAATCCTCTTGATCAATATTCCATGCCACACCGGCAGACCAAGTCGGATTAAACTGTTGATTAGACCCAAAATTATTCGAACCATCGGTACGTCCGGTTAGACTCAACGTATATTTTCGGTCATAGCTATAGTCTGCCGAAGCATAGAAGGAAGCAAATGCATCTTCCACACGGGTCTGCCCAGATAAACCATCTACCATTGCAGCGTAGCTAATGAGATCATTATAATCTATTTTACTGCCATCTCCTGCTGGGGGAAACGGTACTGGTATGGCCGAGTTGCCTGTCACTTCATCATATCCATATCGTTTAGCAAAGATAGATTTACCCTTTTGGGAGCGGATTTCGGAACCTGCTAGTGCCGATATATAGTGCTTACCTTTTAAGAAGTTTCCTATCTCAAATTGACCACGGAGCATATAGCTCGAGTTACTGGAGGACGTCTGCGTGATAGAGCCATATTGTCGCTTAGATGTATGATTGTCAAAATACAGCCTATCATTAAAGGCCTTTGCTGAGTACGGACCATTAATATTGTCCGATTGATTATTCGTGTACGAATACGAAGCTATTCCAGAAAAACGGAGTAAATCTATGATTTTATATCCTACATTAGCCGTAATGCTTCCAGAGTAGTTGTCCGTCTTGCTGTAGGTTTCATCAATTTCCCTTAGGATGTTATAACCATTAGGTGGCGTGTTGCGATCATATCCCCCTCCATTGTGCTCTTTTAGACTATAGAAAGTTCGGTCTCCGCGATAGGATCCATCAGAATTGTAAGGACGTTCGTAAGGATTGGCAAAATAAGCGTACTTAAATAAATCCTCCCCAACAGAAGGCTCTTTAGAGGTCTGTGCTGCAAGGTCTGTGTTCAGACCAATAGACAAACGGTCATTTGGTGTGATATCAATCTTTGCCGATAGGTTATAGCGATCGTGCGAAGTTTTCTTCACCAAACCATTATTTGTGCCATAACCTGTTGA
>JAITLW010000094.1 GCA_031277715.1 Sphingobacterium sp.
ACTCGATGATGATGGGAACATTTATGAACTTCCAGATGAATCAGATTTTCCTACAGGAACAGCTCGGTATTAAAAGCGACGATGACTATGGCATCTATATCGAAACAACATTAACTCATTTTATACAAACAACAATTAAAGCTTTATTGACATATGAAAACTAAGTTGGTCAATTTAGGAGTTTTACTCTTACTCGGTCCTCTAGGATTATCTGCTCAGCACCAACAACATTTGACTCTGGATGAAGTGATCCACATGGCTGCTACGCAGAGCAGCGAAGCAAAATTCTCCGACACGAAAGTACTGGGACGACAGCTTGAAGTTGAACAGGCAAAATCAAAACAACTCCCAGATGCACAGGTAAATGGACAGTACATGTTCATGACTACTCCCAATCTAGATTTAAAACTGGCGCTGGGCGCTGGAGGAAAGCCCGCAGATATTGCGGCAAATCAGCTCTGGATTGGCCAAGCCTCCGTCCGTATGCCTATCTATACTGGAGGGCAGATAAAAGGCGGAATCGATATCGCCAAAGACGCACGGCAGGCAGAAGAATGGAATGCGGTTGTAACCAAAGAGAAACTCGCTTCGCACGCTATAAACATCTACCTAAACCTGTATAAGGCCCAACAGACGAACCTTCTGGTAACAGAAAACATCAAACAGTCAGAACAGCGTGTTTCTGACTTCAAAGCCATGCTCGATAATGGTCTGATTGCCCGAAACGACCTGTTAAAGGCGGAGTTGCAGCTATCGAACTATCAAGTATCCCTTCAAGAGGCACAAAAGAATATCAAGATATTAAATTATCAACTTGCGAACCTTTTAAAAATCGATGAAGAGACCGCATTGGATCAGATTGATCTAACAGAAATCAAAGGTATCACTCCCCTACAGCAGGCTTCCTATACCGAGGCCACTGTCAATAGATCGGATATCAAATCTCTCGAATCCCAACACCGGATAGCCGAAGATCAATTAAAGGTAGCCAGGTCTTCCAATCTGCCCAAAGTATTTGCTTCAGCAGGTTACAATGCATTTGGATTGCACAATATTGTCACCGTAACCAATGCCGCATCCCTGGGTATGGGAGTCTCCTATGACATTGGATCGCTGTATAAAAGCAAACGAGAAATCAATGTCGCCAAAAACCGCATTAAGGAGATGGATGACCACCTCGAGATGTTAAAGGATAAAGTCAAAATAGAGGTACAACAGGCAAATGAAAATTACACATTGGCACAGAAGCAAAATCTAGTCTATCGACAAGCCGTAGAACAGGCCTCTGAAAATTACAGAATCACTAAAGACAAATATGAGAATGGCATTGCGGATACGGACGACCTGTTGACTGCTGATGTACAACAGCTACAAAGCAAAATAAATCTAGCGATTAGCCAAGCCAATACAATTGAAAAATACTATGACCTTATGTTATCAAATGGGGCATTAAACATTAAATAGCAATGCAGCAAGACATGGAAAATACAACGGAAAACACCGCCGAAAAAAAAGGAACCAATAAAAAATTCATCATTATCCTATCCGCATTAATCCTTTTTGGAGGTGGTTACGGCGGTTATAAATATGTACAAAGCCAATCTCATGAAACAACAGACGATGCTCAGGTTGAAAAAAACATGAGCCCCATTATCCCCCGTGTTGGTGGCTATATCGCTTCTGTATATGTGAAAGACAATGATTTTGTAAAAAAAGGAGACACTTTGTTTACTATTGAAAGTCAGGATTACCAGATCCGGGTAGAAGAGGCTGAAGCCGCAGTCGCTGCCGCAGAAAGTAGCTTTGATGTGTCCAAAGCGGATGTATCTGCTTCCTCTGCAAATGTTGCAATTTCTGATGCAACGATTCAATCCAACGCAGGTAGTATTGAAGCCGCAGTAATCCGGGCAAACCAAGCGAACAACGACTATATCCGCTACCAAAACTTATACAACAACCAGTCTATCACGAAGCAACAATATGAGCAAGCCCTGACAGGCAAATTGGAAGCGGATAAGCAAGTCGAAATATTGCAGCAACAAAGAAATGCGAGTGCCTCTCAACGACACGCAATCGTAAGCAAGACTACTGTAGCCTCCAAACAAACCTCCGTCGCGGAGGCAAATGTAAAACGAGCCAAGGCTCAGTTGGATGCGGCCAAGTTGAATCTTTCTTATACAGCTGTATTAGCTTCCGTCGATGGACAGGTCTCCAACATTAAAGTGCAACCAGGTCAAATGATTAACCCCGGTCAATCTTTATTCTATATCGTTGACAATAGAGAGACATGGGTAGTCGCAAACTTTAAGGAAACCCAACTTCAAAAAATGAAGCCGGGACAAAAGGTTGGAATTAAAGTAAGTGCTTATCCCAATGTTGAATTTGAGGGAGAAGTAAACTCTTTTTCTCCAGCAACCGGGTCAAGATTTTCCTTACTGCCTCCAGATAATGCTACGGGCAATTTTGTCAAAACAGTACAACGTCTGCCTGTTAAAATAAAACTGACCAATGAAAATACGGCGGAGCACATCGCCTTACTACGCCCTGGTATGAACGCAGATGTAGACGTACTTGTTCGATAATTATGGAAAATTCAAATCAACAAGATAGCCTCGTTGAATATGGGTTCCGAAGAGTCATTATCACAATCACAGCTGTGCTCTGTGCACTCCTCGAAATTGTTGATACCACAATAGTCAATGTTGCCCTCAATGAAATGAAGGGTTCATTAGGAGCAACATTGACCGATGTCGCTTGGGTCATTACAGCTTATGCTATCGCCAACGTAATCGTGATCCCCATGACAAGCTGGCTGTCACAACAGTTTGGCCGACGGAATTACTTTGCTGCATCGATTATTATCTTTACCATTGCTTCATTCTTATGTGGTAACGCAAACAACATATGGGAACTGGTAGCCTTCCGGTTTATACAGGGAATGGGAGGAGGCGCCCTACTGGTAACAGCACAAACCATCATCACAGAAAGCTATCCCAAAGAAAAGCGAAGTATGGCACAGGCCATATATGGGATGGGAGTAATTATAGGTCCCACACTAGGTCCTCCCTTAGGTGGATATATCATCGATAACTTTTCGTGGCCTTATATTTTTTACATCAATGTACCACTAGGAATCATCGCCACCTTACTGACATTCTCTTTTGTCCGCAGTCCAAAATACAGCCAGAAACAGGCTGCAAAAGAGGTCGATTGGTTCGGAATGCTATTTCTTATTCTTTTTATCGGCTCTTTACAATTCGTTTTGGAACATGGACAACAAGATGATTGGTTTGATGACCCGCTAATACTAGGTCTATCCATTCTATCTGTATTTGGTCTGTTATTTTTTATCTGGCGCGAATTGGTCTACGAAAAACCGATTGTCAACCTTCGGGTATTAAAAGACAAGAATCTGCAAGTCGGTGTCGTGATGAGCTTTATTCTGGGCTTCGGACTATTTGGCTCCACCTTTATCATCCCCATATACACCCAGTCCATACTGGGCTGGACAGCTACAGACGCAGGTCTATTATTGCTTCCTAGCTCCATCATGACAGGAATGATGATGCCTTTCATAGGTAAGATGATTCAGAATGGTGTCCCTCAAAAATATATGGTGGCAGTCGGTCTCAGCATCTTCTTTGGCTTCTGTCTCTGGATGTATAGCCTGATGACCAATGATACCGGAGCAGAACATATGTTTTGGCCATTAATCTTTCGAGGCATGGGCTTAGGTTTATTATTTGTACCGGTCATGACCCTTTCCTTGTCCACCCTCCATGGTAAGTCTATCGGAGAAGGAGCCGCATTTACGGGGATGATGCGCCAACTGGGAGGTTCGTTCGGTATTGCTTTAATCACCACCTTCATCGCTAGGGATTCCCAAAAACACCGGGTCGACCTGATATCCAATCTCGACCCTAGCAAATTTGAAGTACAGCAACGCTTACAACAAATGCAGGCGACTTTCCAGGCTAAAGGTTTCTCGCCGAATGAAGCCCTAGCAAAGGCGCATCAGCTATTAGATATGAGTGTTACCAAACAAGCAACAGTACTATCCTATATGGACGTCTTTTTATATCTGGGTTTAGCATTTTTAATATGTGTTCCCTTTGTACTGATGATAAAACAGGGAAACAACAAAGTTGACATGTCCAATGTCCATTAGTGACATCCCATTAGTGGTATCTTTCGCACGGGATACCCCTAGTAATACTAGAGGCGCTAAATAGCGCTTCTAGTATTTTAAAAAAATCTACTCCGGATTGGTAAGGATTTTGCATTAGATATTTTATAACAACAAATCGTTACTTTATGTCTGTATTAAATAATCTTATCCTAGCAACATTATCCTTACTTGTCATCACTGGTTGTAACCTCAAACACACAGAAACAGCTACACAAAAGGAAGAAATCACAGACCATTCAGTCGATGTAGAAGGGAACTACGTTGATACGGCGTATGAAAAAAGGACCGAAGGTTTTGATTGGGTAGGGATATCCGTACAGCGGCTATCCGATACCGTCATTAATATCAAAGTCCGTTCAAGAGCAGATCTAAAAGGACCTACCTGTACTTTGGATGCACAAGCATCAAAAACACGTACCAATGTATACCGCACGATGCTCGAGGGGAAACCTGTTCTTCTATCATTTGATGACGAGAGTGTCAGTATAAAATCAGAACTCGTTAATGACTCTACCATACTCAACTTTTATTGCTCTGGAGGAGCATCTCTGGGCGGACGTTACAAAAAAATCAAGGGAGACCTAGACAGTACACAGGTAGATCGAACCTCATTCATCAAGAATCTCAAATTCAATGGTATTTCTTTTTCAATCCGTAGTAAGCACGATGGAGATAAAGAGCAGTTAACAATTACTCCCACAGGGTTGTCCATAGACAACGACATACACAGCCACGATATCACTGGAGAGACAGTACTAGACGCACAGATTGGAGACATGAACAAAGACGGCTATCCCGAGGTACTGGTATATACGCAATCTCATGGTAGCGGAAGCTATGGAAGCATCATTGGCTACTCTGTAAATAAAGGAAAATCATTAAGTCAGATTTATTTTCCTCCCACAGCAGATAATCCCAAAATCAACAAAGGCTACCTTGGGCATGACAGCTTTAGTTTAGTCGACGGCTATTTGATACAAAAATTCCCTGTGTACCAAGAGGGTGACACAAATGCAAACCCCACGGGCAAACACCGAGTAATAAAATATGAGTTAACAGATGGAGAAAGCACCCGGGTATTAGTTGTCAATTCTGTAGAAGAACTATAGATTTGTTTAGTCAACAACCTTAACCGTAGCTTCAGACTTTAGGGCTTTTTCGGGGTCATCGCCGATCAATTCCGCAATTGTCTCTTCAATCATGTTGCCCATACTGTTCAAGGCCAAATCATTTGGTTCTTGTCCAAATGGTTCCTCTATCTCATCTGCTATCGCTTCGAACGCCACAAAAGTATAAGCGATGAAAACCACAAGAAATGGAGTAAACCAACTCAGGCTATCCACTAGACCGAAAGGCAGTAATAAACAGTAAATATAAACGGTACGATGGAGCAACACCTGATAACTATACGGAATAGGTGTAGACAGAATACGTTCGCAACCTCCCAAAATATCAGAAAGCCGATCTAAATTCTCGTCAAACCGTGCCTGCTGGATCGAGTCTATATTTCCCTCCTCTTTTGAACGTTGCACCCATTGCCCCAATAGCTTTAGAATGACAGCAGGCTTATACTTTGATTTCGATATGATGTCACAATCAGACTCTGATAGTCGAGACTGCAAATCCTCAAGAGCATCCGTAGAGCGTAATTGATGTTTAAGAGCCACAATAAAGGCCCCTATAAGATTTACAAAATATCGTGTAGATTCTTTATCCAACCCCTTCCCTAAAGTCAGTGCTTGCCGTGTCAGAGAACGGGATACATTCAATAATGCTCCCCACAACTTCCTGCCTTCCCAAAAACGCTCGTAGCTCACATTATTTCTAAATCCTAAAAAAAGAGCCAGCACAAATCCAAATAATGTAAAAGGCACTGGATTCAGAGGTACCTTATAAGAAAACAGGGTACCATGAAAATAAACAATTCCTAATGATAGAATAAAAAGTAGAGACAGGCGGGGCAATAAACGGGGCAAAACGGATCCTTGCCAAATGAACAACATCCTAAACCAATTTTCTTTTTTTCGTATGATCATTATAATGTAACGCGTTAATCCGCTACAAAAATACGTAGATATTTTAGCTTTAATAAACTGTAGCGATACCTATATGAAATTCAATCTCACATAACACTACAGGCACAATGCCTATCAGGCAAGATATTTTTCTTCTTCAGTGTCCAGAATAGCAGGCCGTTCGAAAACAATGAACTTCTGGTAAATAGCGTGCTTACTCAGTTCAGGAGACAATAGATATCCTCCAATGTGCAACTCGAGACCATTAAGTCGAATCTCGGCCAACCGCGCGGCATCTATTACGATAAAAAGCTCTCGGGCTCTTGCTTCTGTGGAAGCAGCAGTAAAAAATAGTCGATTAAATTGTCTTAAACGGACTTCCTTCCGACGAAGAAATCCAATCTCCTCTACACATATACCCTTATATTGAGGGGAAAGAAACAATAGTTCCAACCGCAGTTTCACCATGGCACTTCCAGCATCAGAGTCCTCATTATCCGTAGCATAACATACGGAAAGACGTAAGTCCACAGCGTCCTGAAAGAGAAAAATCCTCCCCGTCCTATTGCTTTGTACATAGGCCAAAAAACCCAAAAGGATTATTACCAAGGTTAATAACACTTCATAAATCATAGATAGCTTTGGGTTTGCCTGGGAGCAAGCCCTACACGAATTTAAGAAACTTTCATTTGTAAAAGAAATTTCCTATAAAAAAAATTTATGTTTAATAGTTGCCGACCATCACTATATTGGGGCTAAACATACCCAGACTATTAGTTCTTCTGTCCAAAACGCTTGATATCAACCTTTTTGCCCTTCACCGACAATTGAAAAGGTTCTAGTTTTAGTTCCTTTCCTACAGCAATCTTTATCGTATACGCAGACTGATTCAGGTATACATTTTCAGGAAAACGATTCGCATCCGGATAGATAGTATACTCTCCCTCAGGAAGATGAAACTCAAACCGCCCATATACGTCCGTCTTCATCGTAAACTCTTTCCCCTCTTCGCTTCTCGCGATAATATGGTATACATCCAATCGGGTATTGGTGGCTAGACTAAGCGCAGGATCATAGTCTAATAGTAATTGTCCTTTCACTACTCCGACCTTATGTAATGCTATCTCCAAACGGGTGGTCTTCCTATCAATCTCGACGACACGAGAGCTTCCCTGATATTGATTCTTCAGTGGAAAAAACAACATATAACTACCATAGGACATTTTCTTAAAAGTCGCTTCGCCTTTTTTGTCAGTGACAAAAAGAATGTTGCGTACCGTAAATTCATAGTCTACCGCTTTCTCATCACCCGCATCAAAAACAGAATTACCGTTATTGTCATAGTAACAAAATACATGCATATCTCCCGTTTTAATCGCGGGCCGATCCAAATCCTGTCCTTTGAATTGCTGTCTTACCCCTATCTGCAGGTTCGTGTAATCATATTTATAGTTCGTTACCCCCACATTATATATATACTGGAATACAGCCTGTAACTGCGTCAATTTAGCAATACGGTATTGCCCTTGGAGATTACTGTTAAAAGAATGTCCCCAGCCCTGATTAACCTGCCCGCTGACGCTTCCGGTCCAATTTATCCGCCGCTGTAATAGATCTCCCTGATAACGCGCGCCCAACAAATAACGCTTACCGATTTCCTGCCCCATCAGTTGGCTGCTCATCATATCATAAATCTGGAATGCTCCACTCTGATAATTTCCAAAAATCCCCAGTCGCTCATAATTATATGAGAAATCTGTACGCACCACAAAGCGTGTGGCCGACACCCCTTTGAGCGATGTTCCTCCACCCTCGACCGTCAAAAAGAGACTATGCTTCAAATCCTTAGAACGGAGATTTGCACTAGCCAACAGTAGCGCATAACGGGCCGAAAGCTTAACAATATCCTGTTGCAACATATAATCAGCATATTCGTTGCTATAGCTTGGCACAATACTAAGCTGTCCACGGGAAGATAACGGTAACGAAAGTTGCATATCCCATTTAGATGTACCGCTTTTGAAAGACTGAAAATAAGGATTAAGATGCAGCGGACTATAATCGATATAGGAATATCCAAGCCCTACCCCAAGTTGTTTTAACCGACGGTTGACCCGCTGTACCAATTGTACTGTCCCACGCCGATTGCCGGGAAAATACCCGCTGCTGTAATAATTATCACTGCTCAGGTCCCAGCCACGCGCACGTTTATTCATCTTTACCCCCGCGGCAAAGGAGGGCATACTCTGCTCCTTATAGTACACTCCATGATACTGCTGCACGCCAGCTCCCAAAAAACCTTCTAGCCTGACCGATTCGGGATCCGCAGACCGGAAAATGTCAAACCGGTTAGTCCATAAGATGGCACTGACGCTATCCATTCGATTGTTATCGTATACGACCTGTCCTTCATATCGCTTTCCATCCGTACGTTCTTCTGCTAGTTGTAATCGGGCGAATGTAGTAAATCCAGGATTATCGTTTCCATAGCCTCCCAACAGATTAGGTGTCCGCTGTACAACCCCAAACGATACACGCTGATCTAGCGCTGTATCTCGGTACGCATAGGTACCGCCACGTCCATAGAAGGGAGCTTCTAAGCTCTCTTGTATATTTCCCACAGTAACACTATGTCCCCTTTTTTTTTTTTTTTTTAAGGTATTATTGACATTCCACCGCTCATTTCTTCCCCAGCGATTTATAGCGGTACCATCACGGATTCTTCCTCTTATAAGTCGATTTGCTCCCTCGGAGAATAGATTATAGGACTGTTGCTCATCCAGGATATTGGATACCCGGAACTCGACATAATTGGGCGTATATCCTGAAAAAGAACGATCAGGGGCAAACATCTGCTGGAAGTTACGACTGGAAGTAATATTCGCATAAAGCACGCTAAGATTACCAAACACATCATTATTATCATAGATACCTGCTACCCGTACCGTATACTGAGATAGCGTCATCATATAACGCTCTACCGGGAAGGTGTGTCTCAATAGGGTATCTTGTCCCGAGCGAATCGATACATCAAGTTGTTGAAAGACCACCTTTCCGACACGGTCTGGAGAGGATAAGAGAATCTTTACTGCTTCATCCGTAGTCCCTGTATTGATCACCCGCAAAAGCATTTCAATAGAATCACCAACATTACGCAGATACTGAACGCTAGAATTATCCTGAAGCTGGACGGAGCGTTTATTGGCAACCTCTAACTGTACTTTTTTTAAAGCAACCAGTGTTCCCGCCTGTTCGTGAAGCAATACGTTGAAGCTCTTACCTTTCAGTGCTCCTAGCGCTTGCGCACGCAGTTTGAGCGACAGGAAACGCTTCTTCCCCGGAGCAATACGCACAGCTATACGACCTGTACTCAGACTCACCAAATCAGGAGGCAGTTCTAAGGTTACGTAGCCTTCAAATGCAGTGGCGCCATTATTCTGCAATTCCACCTCAAGACTATTAACCCCCGCCTGTAATGACATACTCGTTGCAATCCCCCATTGTATGGACTTATCTTCTTGAGCGAAGCCAGACAGCGAAGTGAAGCAAATGAGCAGAAGTACCATTAGCCACTCCGGAAAACACTTATAAACAAGCCTAAATCGGGGAAACATCTTCACTATTTGGGCATTAAGAGATAGAGCAGAGACACCGTATAATTACCCGGACGGGCAGTGAGTGACTGTGAGCGTGTCAGATTCGCCTCATACTGTATATTAAAAGTACGGGTCACATTTTTATCCTTCGACTGGCCGGAATAAGCCACTTGCTCTGTAGTAGACAATTGTATCTTAGGATTAGCGGTCGTATTTCCCGCACCTGCATTTGGAATTACCTGCAATGACAATAAGGACAAAGGAAGGCCCTCTCCTGACGACTTGCGTATTTCAGGATCCAAGGACTTAACGCGTAATTCGTAATCTGTATTTGAGTTGACACGGATAGCATTCTCTACCATCAGCTTAACCCCATCAATGTAATGCTGTCGCGTAAAAAACTGTAGGGATGCATCTATCGCCCCTGCGTCGACCTGTAAACTATAATCCGGGACAACCTCCACAGCACCTCCGTCCGTAAGCGTTGGAGGAATATGCAACTTATAATTAAGAACCTGAGTACCTATCACTTTACCATTCACCTCATACAGCGTAAACTTCAATGGGATATCGTATTCAATATGTGTATTCGCGCTTACCCCACTCACAAAGTCTTCAAGATACTTGCCCTGTGCTATTTTGACCATTCCAAATAATAATGCAGAAGAATAAAAATTCTTCTCCGCCCGTAGTGCTTGGTTTGACTTTTCGATTAAATAAATTTCACCGCTATTTGCTAAGAAAATATCATTGCGACTAGCTCCTATTTCGTTAAGATTCAAAATAGACTTATTGTCATCCTCTGTCCAGCGCAAGCTAATCTTGTCTGCGGGGAAGGGTTTCCCACTCTTATTGGGTCCTCCAGAGCTGGGCTGTATCGGACGCAACAATTGTACAGATAAGGACCAATTGGGATAATTGATATTGCTCTGGCTCCCCATCTGAAACTGAAATGTATTAAACCTAGCATGGGTACTTTGACCAAGGTAGGAAGTAAGCTCGATATAATTATTAGACCAAAGACCAAAAGTTATCTGTGCTGTACCGGACAACGAAGCGGTAAGCAACACAAACAACAGAATATAAAACCTAAGTCTTCGGTACATAATCAAACTCAATCTCTGCTATCTTAACATCATTATCCTCTCCATAAAACAACATTGTTGTTGCCAAATAGTTTCCTGCGGTTAACTCTTTCGGAAGTAATATATATTGCTTCCTTTGATCTCCGGGTAAACTATAAAACTGAATATCGTCAACCTTATAACGATTTCCGGTGTCTTGATTTAAAAACTCTGTACGCAATTGCCCTTCCATCCATGTGTTGCCTTTGGTATCAAAACTCAATTCGAGGTACTGCCCAATACTATCGACCGAATGGTATTCCAAGTTGCTGATTTCCAAATCTGCACGGGACCGTCCGTTGAACCGCTGATAGACTTTTATACCCGACCGTACAGCCAAGCGTATATTCGCTCCTTCACGTTCTTCACTAACACGGGGATTAAGTTGTGTGACGAATAACATGGTCGTATGTACTGGCAAGGCATCACTATAACTTTTATTCGTAGGAACACTCATCTGCAACTGTAAACGCTTGGTTTCTCCGGGTTTTAAGGAGAAGAACGGCTCTGACACTGTCAACCAATCCGCACAGCTTGTTTTTAAGCTGCCCTTTGGACTGAGAACATTATCACCAATCGCCGAATAGGCCCAATCTTCAAATGAAACAGCAAGATCTAATGGATAATCTTTACTCGGATTTGTCACGTCTACATACTGCGTCTGATTCTGACCGGCATCCGCCACGAAGTATATACGGGGAGGACCGACAGTAAGGCCTGTCTGTGCATAGCCAAGTGGAATTGTAAATAGACTCAACAAGAGAATAAACAGGTAGTATCGCATAGGATGTAGATTTTGTATGGAAAATTAAGAAAAATTTTTCATAGCATTATAAAAAAAGGCAAGCGTTCTACACTTGCCTTTTTCATCGACTATAGGAGTTATCTCAATTTAGTTGACAGCAATTGTGTATACCACATCGATTGAATATTTAACTTGTGTTTTTTGATTTCCAAACAGAGCACTTACTGCTGTACCATCTAATTTTTTACCGAAGTATTTAACATCTAAGAACTCATCCAATACAGAGGACTCTCCTGTACTCGTAGTTCCCATAGGACCGAAATCCATATTTGCTGAAGCTTGTTTACCTGCTGTCAATCCATTTAGAGTTCCTGTCTTACCAATTGCTACCTCCAATAGTTGAGAAGCATCTACATTCTCTGCACCACCTCCTTGGATTTTCTTAAATGCTCCTGTGCTTCCTCCGTTAAAACCTAAAGCTGCACTAACTCTATAACCAGATCCCACTGAAGAAACTTTTAATTGCTTATTAACTAATTGGCTTACACCATTTTTATAGTCATTAACCGTGTTATATGTCAATGTTACCTCATCACCATATCCTGCTCCAGGGTTAGTGGATCCCGGTGTACCAATTTCAATAGATTGAAATGGGTTAAGTACCACATTCACTTTTACTTTAGCTGATTTTGATGCCTCTTGTGCATTTGCTCCTACTACTGTTGCGAAGACTACTGCTAACGCTAAAACTACTTTTTTCATATTTCTTTTAGATAAACTTTTCTTTTACTTTTTATGTTCTATCTCATTGAGAACAGGACAAAAGTAGTCACGGAAAAAGGCCATAAAATATGATTTTAGGCGCAAAAGGTATGAAAAAATGCAGTAGTTATTTTTTGTAGTTTTCAGCCTACAAGATGTAGTATTAACACTACAAAACGGAGGCTAAAAACACCTATCGGGTCTCGATACTGTAGAGTACATCGTTTGTAAAAACGACAGTTTTATTTTTTTCGGCATAGCGAATCAGCTCTTCTCCGCCAGGTCCTTGGTAAGTCACATCATAGATCGCATCAAAGGCAGGTTTGTCCGAGGAGATAATACGTCCCCCTGTAGCACTCAATTCACTCGTCGTCAATACGACTTGTTGATCCGCAATAACAGGTCTGGCCTTTATTTTTATTTGCGGCATCAGCAACCTATCAGTCGGCTGTCCGCCAAGCTTAACAAATTCTTCATTGGCAAGCTTGACCTTGACCTCATAAGCCCCCGTACTAAACACCGTCAAGTGTGAATTCTTGACGACCTCGACCCCTCTCCTATAATCCTCCAAATCATTATAGGTCAATGTCACTGCATTCTGATCTGGATGTATAGTAAGATTCTGTACATGATTAAGGACAATATTAAGACGGACATTGGTCTGTGCATTAACAGTCCAAGAGGCCATTATCAGAAGTAATAATGTGGTCAATAACGCTTTCATAGTATAGCTGTTTCTGTAAAAATAACGCTAAAATCAGATCAAAAAGAATTTTTAAACCATTATTTTACACACTGTGACGCATATCATAAAATTAAATATGCTTCACTACTTTTTCCAGTTATTGCGGTACATTTTAGGACTCTCGCCTGCTTCCTTAGAAAAAAAAGCGCTGAAATTATTTTCGTCAGTATACCCCAACTGCCATGCAATCTGCTTAATGCTAAGTTTCGAATTGGCAAGCAAGCGTTTCGCCACTCGAACCAAGCCCTCAACAATCAACTCTTTTGGAGTTTCTCCTGTTACCTCTTTGGTATATACCGACAACTTTCTAGGACTGACCTTGAGACGGTCAGCATAATAGGACACATGTTTTTCCTGAGAGACATGCTCAATAATAAGTTGCTGAAAACGATTCACAACTAAAGCAGATTCGCTCTCTTCCATAAATCTTGCACTATCCCGATCTCCCAGATAGACTTCACCCAACAACAAAATCTGTTTGATAATATTAAAGGCTAATACATGCTGTATAGATTCGGGACTTTGCTTTCTCGCCATTTCCAAATGGGTCCGCACAAACTCATAATAAAAGAGATACTCTTCGGGCACCCCTAATACACGATAGGTCGAACTATCCACCGATGCATTGAAAAAGTTGTGCAGAAAAGTACAGTCCCAATCACTGCGGCAAAAGAAAGACTCCGTAAAATAGATAAGTACAAATTCCCTAGACTCTTCAGGATTACTTTTCAGCGGTGTACCGAAAGGAACGAAAATTAAACTATTGGCTGGAAAATCCAAAAGGACCTGATTGAAATAAAGACTGCAACCTGCATCTTTAATAAACAATAACGTATAATGCTCTTTTTTTAATGCAAGATCATTAGCACTGGGACTCAAATCTGCCCCGACAACATATCGTATGCCGTATTCCATTCAAAAATGCTTTTATAGGTAGTGTAAAGCAATTACTTGGAATAAATGTAAAAAAGATATTTAAGCTTAACGAAAAAGAGCTGCAAAATGACAAAAATAAAACGAAAAAAAGAGGTGTTGAATTTCAAGACCAAACGTATGACTCACTTAAAGACGCGCATCTACAATAGCACGGTCGAGCACAGACTTACAATCAAAAACCACCGCTTTGTCCGCAAGAAGCGATCGGATATCCAATTGCAAAAATTCGGTATGTGCAACTGCTAGAATAACAGCATCATAAGGCCCTTCAGGCCGTGCTTGAAGGTCAATCAAATATTCGCGCCTTACCTCTTCTGGATCAGCCCATGGGTCACACAGTACCGGCATAGCTCCGTACTCCTTTAACTCCTCATAGATATCCAGCACTTTAGTATTACGCACATCGGGACAGTTCTCTTTAAACGTAAGTCCTAGAATCAATACCTTAGAGTCCTTTACCGCTATATGCTTTTGGGACATCAGCTTAACCACTTTCGATGCCACAAACTCGGCCATGCGGTTATTGACCCGACGTCCTGAAAGAATAACCTCCGGGTGGTATCCCAATTGCGAGGATTTGTGTGCCAAATAATAAGGATCAACGGAAATGCAATGTCCTCCCACCAAACCTGGCTTATATTTAAGAAAATTGAACTTTGTTGCGGCGGCATCCAGCACATCATGCGTATCAATTCCGATCCGGTCAAAAATCAAGGCAAGCTCGTTCACAAAGGAAATATTGACATCCCGCTGTGCATTCTCTATAGCCTTGGCTGCTTCTGCAACCTTGATCGATGGCGCCTTATAGGTCCCTGCTTTAATAATAGTAGCGTAGAGTGCATCTATTTTTTCTGCGATTTCCGGAGTAGATCCCGAAGTCACTTTTACAATCTGCTCTAAGGTATTGACCTTATCCCCAGGGTTAATTCGTTCCGGCGAGTAGCCTACAAAGAAATCGATATTAAAACGAAGGTTCGATGTCTGTGCAAGAATAGGCACACACTCTTCCTCTGTACATCCCGGATAAACGGTAGATTCGTAGATAACGATATCGCCAGGTTGCAGCACCTGACCAATCTCAAACGATGCCTGCTGCAAAAAACTAAGGTCTGGTGCATTAAACTCATCTATCGGTGTAGGTACCGTCACAATATAAATTTGCGCATCGGCAATATCACTCAGCTCACTAGTCGCCCGGTATCCCCGGCGCTGGGGCTGCTCAACGCCTAATGCCAGCATCTCCTGCAACCGCCCCTCTTCAACCTCTAACGTACGATCCCTCCCCTGATTGAGCGCGTCCACCCTACTGGCAGAAATATCGTATCCCAATACAGAATAGTGGGCCGCAAAAGCCAATGCAAGCGGAAGCCCTACATACCCCTGCCCTATAACGGCTATTGTATCTGGATACGACATCTAAACTATAACAATGGTGAGGCTCCGTGTTCCAACTCCTCGTACAAATGTTTGACATCCTGAGACGCCTGCTTTTTGACCACGAGAAGAGCATCTTCGGTATGAACCAGTATGGTATCCTGCACACCCACAAACGAAACATACTTATCCGTCCCGATTACCATATTGCCTGACGGATCCACGGCATGACCTTTGCCCTTTAGATAGTCGTACAAGGAATCATAAGATCCCATATCTGACCATACAAACTGCGAAGGGATAACCTTAATCCGCTCACTACGCTCCATCACCGCATAATCTATACTTTTAGAAGGAATCTTTGCAGAAAGCTCCTCCGATAGCACCCCGTGATGCGAGGCTTCAAATGCCTCTTTAGAGGCACGGAATACCTTCGGTTCGAAACGGAACAACTCCTCTAGATAAATGGAAGCCTTAAAACAAAATATCCCTGAGTTCCACAGGAAATTACCCCTTTTTAAAAACTCTTTTGCCGTCTCCAGATTGGGTTTCTCCCTAAAAGACAGCACGTAATTATCTTCATACTCGATGTATCCATAACCAGTCTCTGGCCGATTCGGCTGTATACCAAATGTGACGAGATAGTCTTGTTCTGCCATCTCAACCCCTTGTTTCAATACGGACTCGTACTGTGTTTGATTTTCGATAAGATGGTCTGACGGGGTCACGATTAATATATCGTCCGGATCACAGGCAAAGGCTGCAAAAGCAATTGCCGCCGCCGTATTACGAGGCGTTGCCTCTACAATCGTCTGACTTTTATGCTCCGGCAAGTACGGCTTGGCAAGGTCTACATTCTGTATACTACCAACCATTATTGTCCGGTCTACAACCCCTTGATTCCGGGAGACGGTCAGTTCAAACAGAGACTGCCCCTCAAATAGCGGAATATACTGTTTGGGCCGAGACTTACGAGACAGCGGCCATAATCGAGAACCGACTCCTCCTGATAATATAACGTTAATAATACTTGCCATAATAATTAATACATGCTAACCCCACGGCCTACTTTAGTAGTGCGGCAGGGATATAATCTTGTTTTAGATAAAGTAACGCGGATGCTCGAGCATCAGAAAGTGCGTCGTGGTGCTCCAACGGAATCCCCATCAACTCACAACAAATACTAAGTTTTGTTTTTACAAAACCTTTTTCACGGTATATATTACTGGTACAAGCCCAGGTTTCCGGCAACTGAAGCACTTTATAATCTAGATCATAAAACTTCATCGTCCGTTGCAAGACTGCCCGATCGAAGGATTCGTTATGTGCCACCATAAATTGACCTGTCAATAGTGGTGCCAACACGGGGTACAGTTCTTGAAATGTAGGGGCTCCCGCGGTGTCTTTCGGTTTTATACCATGCACACGTGTCGTTTGCCACATGTACTTGTTCTGCGGAGGCCTGACGAGGCTGTAAAACTCATTGCTAATCTGCCCATCAATCACATTGACAACACCTACAGCACACACACTTGTATAGTCGGATGTCGCTAACTCAAAATCTATCGCTGTAAATGTATCCATCTGTGACAAAAGTATGAAGTAATATGTTAAAATGAAACACCGGTCTGTCCAAAAAAAACCGACATTTCTACATTCAATATAAACCTAAACCGTGTTTAGCCTAATCACAAACCACCAAACACAGCGATAAAATTAGCCAAACAACTGAATATAAAACTAATACCCGTATTTCCCCTTCCATTTATCCCGCAAGGAAAGCCGCAACTTATCTTCTGCGGCATTACTACCCGGCTCATACAACTTACTTCCTTGTAGTTGCTCAGGCATAAATTCTTGTGCTACAAAATTCCCTGGATAAGCGTGAGAGTACTTATACTCGGTTCCATAATCCAGTTCTTTCATTAACTTGGTGGGCGCATTACGCAAATGTAGTGGGACTGACAGATCACCCGTCTGCCGCACTAAAGCCTGCGCCTTATTGATTGCCTCATATGAGGCATTACTTTTTGCAGACGACGCCAAATAAGTAACGGTCTGCCCCAAGATGATACGAGACTCTGGCCAGCCAATTACATTCACTGCCTGAAAGCAGCTATTCGCCAGCAAGAGCGCATTGGGGTTTGCATTTCCAATATCTTCTGAAGCCAAGATCAACAGCCGTCTCGCTATAAACGAAGGGTCTTCACCACCTTCTATCATACGTGCCAACCAATATATGGCTGCATTTGGGTCGGAACCACGGATCGACTTGATGAATGCAGATATAATATCGTAATGTTGCTCGCCCGTTTTATCATAACGGGCCATATTCTGCTGCACCTGTTTAAGGACAAAATCATTGGTGATAGGTGTATTATAAGGCACTGCGGCATCTACGACCAATTCAAACACATTGAGCAACTTTCGGGCATCTCCACCCGACAAGCGCAATAAAGCATCGTATTCTTTGATGACAATCGTGTCATTTTTTAGAAATTCATCTTCCTTGATTGCTTTCTGAAGCAACCCGATTAAATCCTCTGCCTCTAAATTTTCTAAAACATAGACCTGACACCGACTCAATAGAGCCGAAATCACCTCAAACGAGGGATTTTCTGTAGTAGCGCCAATCAACGTTACCAAGCCGCGCTCCACGGCACCCAACAG
>JAITLW010000107.1 GCA_031277715.1 Sphingobacterium sp.
CTGTTCCATCGGGCTGTATTCCTAGGATACTTATAGAATTGAAATAATATTGTACTTTTGCGTAACTAACAAATACTTACCCTTAAGTTTTTCTCTTGGATGCATCTAGTGGATCGTGATATTGTACAAGACTTAATTGCTGGAAATCGCCTGGCGTTTAAGACGGTGTATGATAGATTAGGGGGAGGGGTGTATAGTGTAGCGGTGCAGATTACGAAGGACCCGTTTTTAGCGGAAGAGGTGGTGCAGGAGGTGTTTACAAGGCTGTGGCTACATCGTGACAAAATTGATACGGATGGCAATCTATGGGTTTTTCTCTATGTTGTTGCCAAACGTCTTAGTATTAATAAATTAAGGTCCGCAAAGAGAGCGAAGGTCGCGCATGATGGGCTTGCAGAGCAGGTTACGGATGTGGCGGACTCTTTTGAAGAGCGTATATTTTATCAAGAGCTGGTCAATCTGTTGAACCTGACTATCGCTGATTTGCCCGAAAAACAGCGACAGGTTATAGAAATGAGCCGAAATGAAGGGTTGACGCACCAACAGATCGCCGAAAGGTTAGGGATTTCTCCAAATACGGTCAATAACCATATCACCCGAGCCTTAAAGCAACTAAAAGCGAAGCTTAAAGGGAAGAATGGAGATCTCTATATGGCTTTTGTGACTTTTTTCTTCTAAGTTTTCTTTTTTCTGCAAAAAAAAATAGCATGGAGTAGTTATGCTCTCTTTTTGCGGTGTTCTTCTAATAAAAGCAATCTGAATTTTGGGTACAGCAAGGTTTAAAGAATTATGGGTAAAGTATAATGCAGGGACTCTTCTGCCCGAAGAGCGCATTGTATTTGAGGAGTTGTTGTTGTCTTTGAGTGAAGAAGAGGTCAGCAGGGTTATCGACGAAACGATAGAGGTCGACATGGGAATCCATTATGCAAGGGACGTTGTGTTTGAGCGGATTGAAGAGCGTGTCGGTAAGGAGCAACCTCGCAGTACGCGTCGGCTTGCTTGGGTGCGTTATGCCGCCGCGGTCTTGATTGCTGGAATCGTATCTGTTGGCCTTATGAAATTGGATTTCTGGAAGGAGGAGCCTACGACAGACCTAGCGGTCACTCCAGTGGATATCACTTTGCCTGATGATAAGGCTTTGGTTAAACTGGGCGATGGCTCTGTGTTTGTCGTCAATGATTCGCTAGACAGATTGGAAACAAAAGATGTCGCTGTACAGCGAATAGGTGAAGGAGTGTACCGTTTTGATGTGCTGGCTCAGCCAGGTACAAAGGAAGAATTTTTATCTTTCTCTACGCCTAAAGGGGTGTCCAACCAAGTTATCCTGTCAGATGGCACAAAAATATGGCTTAATGCCAGATCTAAGCTAGAAGTATCGTCTTACTACGAAGGGAATGGAAAACGAGAAGTCCGGTTAATGGGTGAAGGCTATTTTGAAGTGGCACACAATAAACAACGGCCATTCCGTGTGCAGATAGAAGGTGCTGTGGTGGAGGTATTGGGTACTTCGTTCAATATACAGACCGGAAACAGGGAGAAAACAGCGGCAACAACTTTGATAGAAGGAAGTGTGTCGGTAAGAAATGACGGATCTAAGTTGATTCTGTCGCCAGGCGAACAGGCCTACGTGCAACAAGGCGTGGCTGGTCTACAAAAAAAGAAGGTCGACGTACGCACTGTCGTAGCTTGGAAAAATGGATACTTCAGCTTTGTGGATCGACCAATAGAAGAGGTCGTAGAAGAGCTGGTCAACTGGTATGATGTCGATGGAGTAGAGTGGCGTAAAAAATCAAAAGAAAAGGTGACAGCTAGTTTGACACGGACACGTAGTTTGGGCGAACTGTTGACTAAACTTGAAATGATATCGACCCTGAAATTCACTATTAAAGAAAGGAGGATCGTTGTGGAGTAAAGGGTAAATGGAACCTAAGCATGCAATAATGAACAAACTGAATAAAAAGCGGAAGTGCAGCAACACTCCCGCTATACATGTAGAAAATCAGTTGATTATACCTAATAGTAACTAATTCTAATTATTTAACTACACATTTCAAATGTATAAATTATTAATCTATAACGTGGACATTTATTTGTCCCGTTTAAAGAAGTGTATTCTCATGATGAAACTGGTCATCGGGATCTGGCTACTGATGCTTGTGCAGGTCAGTGCCTCTGTTTATGCACAAAAGGTCACCCTTAAGGCTAAAAATGCGAGCCTTAAAGAGGTTCTTGATCTGGTGCAAAAACAGACCCAATATGATTTTATGTACAACTCTGAGCAGGTGAAAGCATTGCCTCCCATTACGCTGGATGTATCTGCTGTCGGACTGACAGAGGTATTAGATCTTTGTTTAGCAAATCAAGGGTTCGACTATGTACTGGATAATAAGGTTGTTATTATTCGGAAAAAAAGCGGAACGAGTCCGGGTAGGGTGACACAAACAGCTATGCAACAGCTTGTCGCCAAAATATTGGATGAAAAGGGTGCTCCGGTCAAGGGTGCATCGGTCAGGTTAAAGTCGAACCAGACTTGGGCTGTGGCAACTAGGGAAGACGGAACGTTTGATATCCCCAGCAACTTGGTCAACGAGACATTTATCGTTTCATATTTAGGTTATGAAAGTAAGGAATTTAAAGTGACTAAAAGTCAAGGGCTGACGATCATTACTCTTAAAAGGCAAGAACATAAAGTCGAAGAGGTCATCATCACTGGAATGATGGAACGTCGGAAAGAAACTTTTACAGGTGCTACTTCGTCTTTTAAGGGAGAAGAGCTTAAGGCAATATCCAATACCAACGTGTTGCAGTCCTTGAAGACATTGGATCCTTCTTTTTTAATTATGGAGAATAATCTTGCGGGGGGAAATCCAAATGCGTTGCCAACTATTGAACTTCGAGGGCAATCGAGTATCTCGACGGAAGGGCTGCGGGATGAATTTTCTTCGGATCCAAATCAGCCGTTATTTATACTGGATGGATTTGAAACGTCGTTGAAGACTATCGTGGATCTGGATATTAACCGTATCGCTTCGGTGACACTATTGAAGGATGCAGCCTCTACGGCTGCATACGGATCTAGGGCGTCGAATGGTGTGGTGGTCATTGAGACGATAAGACCTAAAGCAGGGGAGCTTATTTTCAACTATACCACGGATGGGAATATACAGTTTCCGGATCTGTCGGGATATAACATGATGAATGCGTCCGAAAAAATTGAATTTGAGCGCCTGTCAGGAAGATTTACCAGGCATTATCGTAATGATGCATGGGAAAAACAGGAGAAGCTGGATTCGTTGTATTCGTTCTATCAGAAAGAACTGGCCCGTGGTGTAAATACCTATTGGTTGAACGAACCGTTGCAGACGAGCTTTTCGCAACGACATTCCCTAATGGTGAGTGGAGGAGAGAATGCTTTGACCTATTCTGTAGGTGGAGATTATAAATACTATAACGGTGTGATGAAGGGGTCTGGTGGTAAAAACTGGGGTGCCCGTTTGAATCTCGGCTATCGTGCAGGAAAGGTGAATATTATCAACCAATTGTACGTGAGTGGTTTTGAGAGTGAAGAGTCTCCTTATGGCGAGTTCTCAACCTGGGTCAATACCAATCCTTATTATGAAAAGAAAGATGCTTCGGAAAGGTATTTGACAGAACTTAAACAATACGATACCAAAGAAACGACATATATAAGAAATCCACTGTATGCGACGACGCTGGCGAATTTTGACCGAGCTAAGAATTTTGATCTGACCAACAACTTTAAGGCAATCTATCAGCTCAATAATGCGCTAAGGTTGGAGTCTTCTATACAGATTAAAAAATTCAATACCAAGTCGGAAAAGTTCCTTTCACCATTGGATTTGAGCTTTGATAAGAAAGCGGTACTGGAACGTGGAACCCTACGGTCAAGAAATAGAGAGTCGTTTGGTTATACGGCGAATGTTGGAGCACAGTATGGAAAGACATTTGGGAAGCATTTGGTAAATGGTATGTTGCGGTTTGAGGTGAGTGACCTGGATAATACAAACAATGGATTTTTAGCTGTCGGTTTTCCAACGAATAGCAACGGTAATCCACGATTTGCCTATGGGTATGCGCCGAATGGCAAGCCTGAGGCCTCCTCAAGTGTGAGTCGCAGAAACTCTATCGTGAGTTCGTTCAACTATTCGTACGATAGACGTTATAATGCCGATCTATCCCTGACCTATGATGGTTCGACTTCCTTTGGAACGAATAATGTGTACTCGCCATTCTTTTCGGCAGGACTGAGCTGGAATCTGAACCAAGAGGAGTTTTTGAAAGAGGCGACGTGGGTCGATTTATTGCGTCTGCGCGCAAATATCGGGATTACCGGGAATCAGAATTTTGCCAGTTATACTTCACTCAGTACCTATGATTATTACAAAGATTATAATTATTCAGGACAGGGATTATACCTATCTTCATTAGGTAATCCAAATCTGCAATGGCAGAGTACGAGACAGACCAGTGTGGGACTTGATGCCAACCTGTTTAATAATCGGGTTTCTGTACAGGTCAACGCATACCGCAAGTTGACGGACCCACTTGTTGTAGGTATTACCTTGCCACCTTCGACAGCACTGTCCAATTATCCTATAAATGCGGGAGCATTGACGGTAGACGGTTTGGAGCTTATTACGCGATATTCGCCGATTTATAGACCTTCAGAACGTATCGTATGGACTTTAGGACTTACTTCTTCGACGGTAAAGCAAACCTATTCTGGATTCGGAAATGTGTTGGAGACGTTGAATAGAAGTCTACGTGATAGCCGTACCTTGATGAAATATCGTGACGGCGGATCGCCCAATGATATATGGGCCGTGCCTTCCTTGGGGATAGACCCAGCTACTGGAAACGAAGTTTTTAGAAAAAAAGATGGTTCTTATACGTTTCAATATGATTGGGAAGATGAGGTTGTTGCCGCCAATTCTGCACCTAAGTTTCAAGGAATATTGAGTAGTAATTTTTCGTTCAAAGGTTTTACTATGGGACTCAATTTTAGGTATATCCTTAACCAAGGAGCCTTTAACTCGGCGCTGTTCAATAAAGTAGAAAACATCAACTGGAGTGATATGGTGAATAGCAACCAGGATAAACGTGCGCTTTATTCGCGATGGAAAGAGATGGGAGATATTGCGGAGTTTAGAAAAATTCAGTTGAATGACTGGGACGCATCAACATCAAGCGTAGATCAGTCCACTAAACCATCTTCGCGTTTTGTGCAAAAGGAAAATACGCTTTCATTAGAGTCGGCAAGCGTAGGGTATGAATTGCGTAATCGGGCATGGATGCAATCTGCACGATTGAGTAACCTCCGGTTTACAGGCTATGTGAATGAGATTTTTAGACTATCTACCGTAAAAAGAGAGCGCGGTATCAGTTACCCATTTGCGCGTACAGTATCATTCAGTTTGTCGGCGAACTTTCAATAATAGAATATTATGAAACTAAAAAATATTAAACTAATCATTGCGTGCTCTATAGGCCTGGCTTTTAGTTCTTGTACCAAATGGCTTAATGTACAGCCAGAGGACCGATTTACGGAAGAGCAGGTTTTTTCGACGGCACAGGGATTTGAAGAGACGTTGAACGGCGTATATATCAAATTATCGTCTAATAACCTCTATGGTGATAATCTCACCTTGACTATTCCAGATATATTGGCCCAGTTATATAAAACCAATGGTTCTGTTTCCCATCGATTTGCGGCACTGGGACGCTACGAGTATGGTGATGCTAAGACCGTAAAGCCTCTGATAGAGGGTATTTGGAAAGATGCCTATGTTGCTATAGCTAATATTAATAAGCTAATAGAAGCTATTGATACCAAAGGGGCTGCAGTGCTTAAGAATGATAGGTTGCATACTATGAAAGGCGAATTATTGGGGCTTCGGGCATTTTTGCATTTTGATATGTTGCGCCTGTATGGACCCGTGTATGATAGCGCTGATTCGACTGTTAACGCTATTCCATATTACAAGACAACAAAAGTAGAGGTACAGCCATTCTCTCCAGCAAATGTAGTCATGAATATGGTTATTAGTGATCTTAATGAGGCGTTGATCTTAATGCAAGACGACCCTGCTAAGATTTTAGGCTATAAAGAACAGAATAACCACCGTTTCAATTATTATGCAGCATTGGCAACAAAAGCTAGGGTCTTATTGTATAGAAAAGATAATGCAGGAGCCTATAAAGTAGCGAAGGAGGTTGTGGACAAATCAGAGTTATTCCCTTGGATTAAAGGTGCAAAAATAACGGCAGAGCTTAAAAATCCAGACCGTATATTCCATACAGAGTTGCTTTTTGCAGCTTATTCAAATGACCTGTACAACAACTATAATGACTACTTCTATTATGAACAGGGAGATAATATATTGGCGGGTGGCTCAAAACAGTTTATTAAAAAAATGTTTGAAGAGAAGACTGCGGATTACCGCTATACCTATTTATGGAAAGATCCACCGGGGATTGTAGGGTATGAGGTGTTTTTTAAATATGCGGACATCGCAGATAAGGGAATAGGGGCACAACCTCAGCGCAATCTAATCCCTATTATCCGTCTGAGTGAAATGTATTATATACTCGCAGAGACTGATCCTGTACCAGCTAATGGTTTGGCTTATTTGAACAAGGTACTGAATGCCCGAGGTCTTGGTGCTCTGACATCAGTTACTAATTTACAAAATGAGGTCATGAAAGAGTATCGTAAAGAGTTTTATGGGGAGGGACAGTTGTGGTATTACTACAAGCGAAAGAAAATAACCAGTGTACTATCTACTTTGCCAACTAACAATAACGGTACAATTCCAAGCTCTGCATGGGTGGTACCTATTCCTGAAGAAGAATTAGCTAACCGATAATGGATGATATCATGACTGCAATAAGATTTTTTTATATAGTAATCCTTTTTTCATTGCTGTATGGCTGTAAAGAGCAGAGCTTGGAGATGTTTAGCGAAAATGAAAATGGGGCTTCAATTTATTTTACAAACCCCTATGCAACGGGAGCCAATACCGTGCCTTTGGATAGTCTTGCTATAAAATTCGGATTTAAACCAGAGGACGTAAATACTACGGAAGAAAGTGTATCAGTCTCTGTGACTGGACCGCTTCACGATGTGGACCGCGAGTTTAGGCTGGAAATAAGTCCAAATGCGAGTTTAGAAAAGGACAAGCATTACCAGATTTTGAATGAGCGGCTGATAATTCCTGCTGGGAAAAATACAGGACTAATAAAACTTAAAGTTCTGAAAACAAAAGAAATGAAAACGCAGCAGTTGTCCACTGTATTTGAACTCGTGCCTAATGAGAATTTCAATACGCATATAGCGTATCGGTGGAAAAACAATATGCAAAAGAAAACACCGGTACTTAAGTTCCGTGTGGTAGCTGATGATATGTTTGATAAACCCTATGTATGGATTGCCAGTAAAACATTGGTTGAAGGGTATCTGGGAGATTATTCCTTCGCAAAGTTATCCTTAATTATTGAACTGTTTGACGAAAAACTTGAACATTTTACAGATCCTCAGTATGCAATTGACAAGTACTTTACGGTAGCAAAATTGTCTTATTGGGCTTCGTACATGAAGTTCTGGTTGGGAAAAGAAGAGTCCGAAGGACGAATCCACTTGGATGAGAATAAAAAGGAAATAAAGATGGGGCCTAACGCCAATTAAAAAAGACGAATGAAAACATTTCTAAAATATAGTGCACTTCTTATGTGGCTGTTTGTATTTGGTAGCTGTAAGAAGGATTTGGGCAATTATGAATACACGACAATCGATAGTGTTTTTATTGCAGATATCGATGAGACATACATCACAAAGGTAGCATCCACGCTTCAGATTCATCCTAAGTTGGTACTGGCGTCGGGCAAACAGATAAATACCGATGATTACACCTATAGATGGGCTGCTTATAAAATAGGTATGAACCTCCCTCCTGTGATTATCGGGGAGGAAAATACATTAAATCAAAAAGTGACACTGGATATTGGAAGCTATACCATATACTACACGATAAAGGAGAAAGATAGCGAAATCAGCTGGACTAAAAAGTTTAAACTGCAGATTACATCTGGATATAACGGTGGTTGGATGATTTTGGCAGAAGATAATGGTAAATCGAGGATTGACTTCTTTGAGTACGATCATACTACAGGTACCTATCCTAACGCACATCGGAATTTTCAGGAAAATATAAGAGACGCTGCTGGTAATCCGATCAGCTTGCCAGGCAGGCCTGAATTTATTACTACCTGGAACAATCAGACCGAAGCAACAGGCAAGCAGGCTAAATATTTTGTATATATCAGCACGGATCAACGTACAGAGAAGATTAATCTGACCGATGGCTTTGTATGGAGTGAGCAATACGCTTTTAAATTTGAAACAGCCAACCCGCCTTTGTTTGAGACGATTGATGCGATAAGGCCCACAGGCTCCTCGGACGGTTATGTCGTCAAAGGAAATGATGTATACATTAAAAATTCGATGTTCCAGTGGAATGTAGGAACGCCTGTAAATAGACTCTCGGACGGGAAATATATAAAGATATCTCCTTTGGTTGCGACTGTTGAAGGGTTTGATATGGCTTGTTTGATGTATGACATGGTTAATAAACGTTTCATAAGAAATGCTGATATGTCGCAAATATCAGCTTCTCCACTGAGCTATAACGCGAATAGTTCAGCATTCAACCCGAATGATGTAGGGATGGATCTGGTATGGATGAATCAGACTGTAGCATTTGGAGGTCAGGCTTATGCAGTACTGAAGAAGGAAAATAAGTTCTTTCTAGCCCGAATGACAAATAACCTGACTTTCGCTGCTCGGTTTTTAGATGATATTACTGGAATACAGGATATTGCAAAAGCGACTTGTTTCGAGGTCGATCCTCGATATGGTTACCTGCAGTATGTGGTTGGAGGCAAAATATATCAATATGATCCGAGTGAGAAAACAACCACGTTGATGAAGGATTATGGTAACAGGCAGGTCTCGACATTCAAATATTTGCGCAGTACGTTTGTTAATTATAGCACGGTTGCTAACGGTATAAATGAGAAAACTTATGGTAAACGCTTCCTCCCTTCAACTATAGGGTTGGTGGTGGCTACTTTTGATCCATCACAGCCACAGGTTTCAGGCAAAGTGGATGTGTGGGAGGCACCACAATTTAATGGTGCATTCAAGAGTCTACTGTCTTTTGATGGTTTTGGAAAGGTGGCTGATGTAACGGAAGCAGAGGTACCGTTAGGTTGGTAAAAAGGAATATCTATGAAATATCTAAATATCATTCTTTTCTTGTTATTGGGCATCACAAAGCTGACTGCCCAAAAAGCAACGAATATTAATGGAGTGACCTTGGTCACTCCATTGAAAGAAGTTAGCTTATTTAAGGTGTATAATGGGCGATTGGTCGAAATTGCTACCGCTATGCCAAACAGTCAAGGGGCTTTTACTTTTCGCTTTATCCCTGAATATGAGGGCTTGTATCTTGTGGGGATAGGCTCTACGCAAGGGCAACAGGGCTTGAACCGTTTTTACCTAAAAGGGGGAGAGTCCTTAAGCTTTAGACTGACTAAAGACGGGTATGAGTTAACGGGTAAGAATACAAAAGAAAATCAGGCCTTGTATGCATGGGATAAACAGGTGGCCAACTTTAAAGAAAAGGGAACGAACCTAGGGGGGATGAGTACCTATGTGGATTTCTTTCCTGAAGTGGAAGCGTTCAAGAACAGGGTGGCAGAAATAGGTAGGTCTGCGAAAACAGGAAATGCTAAATTTGATTCCTTTTTTAAGACGCTGGTAGATTTTGATTTCGCTTATTATGCCATTTCTTATCTCTATATGCCGAGGGCCACGCATCCTGCCAAAGAGGACATGAGCGATTACTATAAACGACTTGATATCGACTTATATCTGACAGATGAATTGCTCCAGTTGCCGTATGGCGACCGTTTTATGAGTATTTTGGTTTATCAAAAAGTAGATTTAGCAAGCAAACCTCCTTTCGAAAAACAGGTGCAGACGATATCATCAGATATTCTGAAAGGGCAATTTGTGCTTAACCGTTTGGAAGGTGCTCGTTCCTATGCCGACTTTTTGACGATGTATGAGCGCTATAAAGACTACTTCTCGTTAGAGGAACAAAAAGAGCGTGCTGCTACTGTTGCAGCTAAGTTGGTGGAGACCAAGATTGGGGTTCCTGCATTTAAGTTTGTTTTTCCGGATATAGATGGGAATGATACTGCACTGGAACAATTGAAAGGAAAACTTGTACTGGTGGATATGTGGGCAACTTGGTGTGGCCCTTGCCGTGGAGAGGAACCCTATTGGGAGCAACTAAATGAAGGGTATAAAGATAAGGCCATCGCTTTTGTAGGCGTTTCGACAGACAAAGACAAACCCAAATGGGAAGAATATGTCAAGGATAAAAAGCTGAAGGGGATACAGTTGCATGCAGGACCAGATAATGGCCTCTCTAAGTCGTACAGGGTAACGAGTATACCTCGTTACATATTGATTGATAAGAGTGGGAACCTGATTACAGCCGATGCACCACGTCCGTCGGATCCTAAGCTCAGGACGCTCTTGGAGGAGTGGTTGGCAAAATAAAAAAATGTGTAACTGTGTTTAGTATGTGCAGGGGGCTTGCCTGCAAAGGGAGCCCTCTTTTTTACTGCTTCTATTGGAAATGTTGTCCCTTGGAGCGCTAGCGCTAGATTATGGATATGTACGTTTTTTTTCTAACTTAGGCGGTTATAAAACGAGTGTCCGATATGCATTTGGTTGATAGAGAGACGATACAAGATCTTCAAAGTGGTAGCCTGAGGGCCTTTGAACAGGTATATGACATGCTGAGCAATGGCGTGTATAGTGTCTCTTTTAACCTGACCCAAGACCAGTTTTTGGCAGAGGAAGTGGTTCAGGAGGTTTTTGTCAAACTGTGGGCCGCGCGTGAAAAATTGAACATAGAGGGGAATCTATGGGTGTTTCTCTATGTCGTGTCTAAGCGGTTGAGTTTAAATAAAATACGTTCGTTAAAGCGACAGAGGCTGGCTTATGATGGTATAGATGAATCTACGATGATTACGCCATCGGCCGAGCAGGAGATCTTTAATAAAGAATTGGAGCTATTGCTCGAGCGGAGTATCGCAGATCTGCCGAAACAACAGCGGTCTATCATAGAACTCAGTCGAAACGAACAGCTTACCCATCAGGAAATTGCTGAACGGCTGGGACTGTCAACACATACAGTGCGTAATCATATGGCGCAGGCGCTTAAGAACCTACGGCGTAAATTACAGCATAGTGATCCCAAATTGTATCTTGCTCTTATTCTCTATATCAATAAGTTGTATTAAGTGTCTGTTTCTTAATTTTTCACAAAAAAATTAAGAAGAAACTAGTAGCATATTGATTTTGTGGTGTTCTTATCACAAATGCGACTGATTTGAAGGCTAACCGAATTAAAGAATTATTACCGAAATACTATAAACGAGACATGACTGTGGCCGAACAGGAGGAGCTATGGCGTCTGATGGTGGAGCTTCCAGAAGAAGTGGTGTCTTCTGCGGTTGATGAGACTATCGTCGTAGATATGGCTGCTCCTTTCGGGAAAGAGGATCTTCGGGATGTAATACGTTCGGAAGCAGGAATGACTCCGAAGTATCGGAAAACGGTCTTCCGCAGGTTGTATCCTTATGCCGCGGCCGTCTTAATTGTAGGTGTGCTGTCTGTTGCTATCCTGAAATTAGATTTTTGGAATGCTGATTCTACAGTAGCTGTTGCACTCGCTCCTGTGGATATCACTTTGCCGGATAATAAGGCGCTCATAAAATTGAGCGATGGTTCTGTATTGGTTGTGAACGATTCTCTGGATAGATTGGAGACGGCAGCTGTTGCGGTACAGCGGGTAGCAGATGGAGTATATCGTTTTGAGGCGCTACCACAGCAGGATGGTATAGAGGAGTATCAATCTTTTTCTACACCTAAAGGGGTCTCTAGTCAGGTGATCCTGCCGGATGGGACAAAAATAGGACTTAATTCCTCATCTGAGATTTTTGTTTCTTCCAACTATAAAAAGGGAAATCGAAAAATAAAACTGTTGGGGGAAGCCTATTTTGAGGTGGTGAAGCAGGTAGAGTCTCCTTTTGAGGTATATGTAAAAGATACAAAGGTGAAGGTGCTGGGAACAGTATTCAACATTAGGTCTTTTCCTGATGAACGAGAGACAAAAACTACGCTAACGGAGGGTTCTGTACGAATAGCACATAAAGATAGTGAATTGGTCCTGCGACCAGGACAACAGGCGGTCACCTACAGTACGCGGGCTGGGATAAAGGTGCAACAAGTAGATGTAGAACAGGAAACAGGATGGAAGGATGGCTACTTTAGGTTTTATGAACAGCCCCTAAACGTAATATTGGACGAGCTGACGAGGTGGTACGATATTGATGAGGTATTGTGGCAACGGTCTGTATCCTCACGTATTAGTTTAAGCTTTGCCCGGACAAGAAGTCTCAATGATCTACTGAAACGTATAGAGCGTGTCGCGAATGTCCAAATAGAAGTGAGAGAAAGGAGGATCATTGTGAAATAGAGACCTGAAGTACTACATATAGGTCGGCTGATTAATAAAAACGGAAGTGCGCTAACACTCCCGTAAATGCAGTGTTCATCAGTTGATTGAAGCTAACAATAACTAACTTATTTAATAACCACATTATTCCAAATGTATAAATTATTGACCACAAATGCGGGCATTACTTTGTCGCGCATGAAGAAATTTATTTTCAGAATGAAGCTTGTCATTATGGGGTGGCTACTGATGTTGCTCCAGGTAAGTGCATCAACTTATGCACAAAAGGTGTCTATCCGCGTCAAAAATGCAGGTTTGAAAGAGGTGCTGAACCAAATTCAAAAGCAGGCGAAGTATGACTTTATTTATGATGCGGAGCAGGTAAAGTCCCTTCGCCCGATTAGTATGGAAGTGTCGGGGATGGATGTGGCGGATGTGCTCTATGAGTGTCTAAAGGGACAGGGATTTGCCTTTACATTGGATAATCGGGTCGTGGAGATAGAGCGGATAAAGAAAGTCCCTGCAGAACAGCAACAGGTGATAAAGGGGACTGTGACTGATGAAGGAGGGAAACCGCTGGCGGGCGTGTCCATTAGGCTACGGTCTACAGGAGCAAATATAGCACAAACAAATAAAGGGGGCGAGTTCAATTTGCCCAATTCGGCGTTTAATCAAGAAGTGGTTTTTAGCTTTCTAGGCTATACGTCTAAAGTGCAGCGCTTGCTGCCGAAGGAGGAAGGCTATGTCGTGCAACTGATCGCAGAAGAAGGAGAGCTTGATGAGGTAGTGGTGTCGACGGGGATCTTTAAAAAAGTAGACAAAAGTTTTACAGGTGCCTCAACGACAGTGACTGCAAAGGATTTGCAGTTGTTTGGAACGCGCAACCTGATTACCTCATTAAGGAATATAGACCCCTCTTTTAATATTATAGAAAGCAATCTTTATGGCTCGGATCCAAATAGAATGCCTGAAATTCAGATACGTGGTAACTCTAGTATACCGAATATCAAGGATCTAAAGAATGAGTCGCATGCTGAATTGAATACCCCTTTGGTCATTCTGGATGGTTTTGAGTCTAATCTAGCGACCTTGCTGGATATCAATGAGAACGATGTTGAATCTATTACTATATTGAAAGATGCTACGGCTACGGCAATATATGGATCCCGGGGAGCGAATGGTGTCGTGGTTATAACGACCAAAGTG
>JAITLW010000174.1 GCA_031277715.1 Sphingobacterium sp.
TACCATATCGGTACGATATGAAACTGCCCTGTAACAGCGAGATAAGCACCAACCGGTGCCAATCCCAAGCCTAAACCCAGTACCAAATGACAAAGCGGCGATATCCGCTTCATATAGGAGTAGAATAATACCACAAACAATGCTACAGGCGACAACACCAAACACATGGGATTGATAAAATAGGTAGCAATGGTAAAAACAATACCGTTTAGAATCGTAAATGTAAGCGCCGCCTTAGGACTAATCCGCCCAGCCGGGATATCCCTGACCGCGGTTCTTGGATTGAGCGCATCCACATCTCTATCCAAATACCGATTGAACGCCATAGCAGCGTTGCGGGCGGTAACCATACATAATAACATCAAACCGAATAGTTTCCATTCAAACTGGAAATCTGTGGTTGACACTGCTAGGAAAAAACCGATGATAGCAAAAGGCAGTGCAAATATGCTATGCGCAAATAGCACTAAAGACATGTATTTCTTCATAGTTACGAAACGGGAGGTGCCGTAAAATCAAGATTAATGGAATCAATTTTCTCTAGTATAGGTTCAAGTCCTACCTTATCCTCTGCCGATGTCAGAAAACGGGTTGGTACTTCTTCAAACCATTTGAGGAGTGCTCGTTTAAATTTCGCCATATTCTGGTCCGACTTAACGATAGATTGTTTGTCTGCTTTGGTGAAAATCAACATAAACGGTAGCCCCCTCTCTCCTAACCAACAACAAAAGTCTAAATCTATTTTCTGTGGTTCCAAACGGCTATCGATAAGAACGAAAATACACTGTAGATTTTCTCTGCTCAGTAAATATTTACGGATAAATTTCTCCCAATCTGCTCTATTCTTCTTCGAGGTCTGCGCGTATCCGTATCCAGGTAAATCGACAAGGTACCAGGTATCATTAATCAAGAAATGATTTATGAGCTGTGTTTTCCCAGGTTTCTGCGAAGTTTTGGCAAGTCCTTTCTTATTCGTCAAAGCATTGATTAACGACGATTTACCGACATTGGAGCGTCCAATGAAAGCATATTCTGGTATTGTGGAATCTGGTAATTTGTCTACCTGTGTATTACTACAGACAAATTCAGCGGATTTGATAAGCATAAACAAAGGTAAAATTAATTTAAGAAATTAAAGAAGCCTTTTAACTTGATTCAAAAACCTGTGATAATTTTATTATTTTAGGCATTCACAAAACGACTATGTTAGAAATACGGAATATCGTAAAACAATATGCAGACCATCGGGCATTGGACGACGTCTCTTTATATGTCCCTGAAGGTAAGATTTTCGGATTACTGGGGCCTAATGGTGCTGGCAAAACTTCGTTAATACGGATCATCAATCAGATTACAGCACCCGATTCGGGCGAAATACTTTTCAATAACCAGCCCTTGTCCAGCCAGCATATCGGTGCAATAGGCTACTTGCCGGAAGAAAGAGGCTTGTATAAGAAAATGAAAGTCGGTGAACAGATGATTTATCTAGCACGGCTAAAAGGCCTTAGTCATAGCGATGCACGAACAAGGCTTAACTATTGGTTTGATAAACTGGAGATTGGTAGCTGGTGGGACAAACGCATCGAGGACCTCAGTAAAGGTATGCAGCAAAAGGTACAGTTTGTAGCTACCGTATTGCATGAGCCGCAGTTAATCATATTGGACGAACCCTTCTCTGGCTTCGACCCCGTCAATGCGCAGGTTATACAGGATGAAATACTCGAATTGAACGAGAAAGGCGCAACTATTATCTATTCTACCCATCGGATGGAAACTGTAGAAGAGCTTTGCGATAACATCGCATTAATTAATAAGTCAAAAAAGGTGCTTGATGGTTCGGTAAAAGAAATCAAAAAGCAATATAATAGCCAGACCTACCTCATAGACTATCAGGGACCACTGCTGCCGGATGGTCTGCTGGACAACGCGTCTCTATTTAATATCATAGCGCATACCTCGCATCAAGATGAAACTCAATTGAAAATAAAGCTTGCTGAAACGGTTACCTTAAACCAGGCCATCCATCACCTACTCGACAAGATCCAGATTACACAGATTAAGGAAATCATTCCTTCTATTCACGATATATTCATTGAAAAAGTATCTCAAAGCTCTGTAACCCATGCATAAGATTGCACTCATTATACAACGCGAATACCTAACCCGAGTTAGAAAGCGTTCTTTTTTATTGACGACTTTTTTGGTTCCCTTATTCTTTATAGGAATGTACGTCGGTATTATATTCCTGACCAAGAAGAGTTTTGACGAAACACATGCTGTTGTTTATATCATTGACCAAGAAGGAACTATTGCTTCCAAGCTAAAGTCAACGAAAAACATCACGTACATACATAGCAACAAAGCGCTTCAGGAACAGCTCTCGACGCTAAAGGACGAAGAAGCTAGCAATACGAGTATTCTCGTTGTTCCGAAAGACTTCTTGAGCAACCCCAATGTGGAGTTTTTAGCTGCTAATAAGCCGAATGTAACTACGCAGAACGAAATCAAAAGCAATCTGAGTGACATCATAAGGGATTTTAAGTACCAAAAACTAGGTATCAATATCGATAGCTTACATAATATCGACACTACAGTAGCGATTAATGCCAAAGAAGTGACGGCCGATGGAGAAACAAAAGATAGCAATACGGAAATAGCGATGGGTATCGCCTTGGCGCTATCTATTCTAGTATACATTTCCCTATTTCTGTACGGTTCGCAGGTAATGCGCGGTATCATCGAAGAGAAGAGCAACAGAATCATTGAGGTAATAATCTCTTCTGTAAAGCCGTTTCAGCTGATGATGGGTAAGATAATCGGAATCGGACTGGTCGGTCTTACGCAATTTGTGTTATGGATTGTGCTATCCTTTATGTTGGCTGGTGTAGCTTCTA
>JAITLW010000203.1 GCA_031277715.1 Sphingobacterium sp.
GGTCAGATCTTATTATAGTCACTGGAGGGCTCGGCCCCACCAAAGATGATGTGACTAAAGAAACTATTGCTTCTTATTTTCAAACAACGCTGATTCGGGACGAACAGGTATTGAGTCATGTAAAGTCTATTTTTGAGAAATTCGGAAATGGACGGCCTATGCCTGCCATGAACTATGGACAAGCCGATGTGTTGGCGTGTAGTGAGGTACTCTTTAATGATGTCGGAACTGCACCTGGAATGTGGGTTGAACATGAAGGACGGTGCTTTGCATTTTTACCAGGGGTGCCTTTTGAAATGAAGTTTCTTCTGGAAAAAAGAGTGCTACCCAAGTTGTCTGCTTTTCGAGCCAATGTGAATATCTATCATACACATGTGATAACGATGGGTATTGGAGAGTCCTATTTGGCAGAGCTAATTGCAGATATAGAAGCTGAACTACCTCCTTATATCCGCTTGGCTTATTTGCCAAAGCTAGGTACAGTGCGGCTTCGTCTATCTGCTATGGGTATAGATGCAGAAGCACTCAAAGAAGAGACGGACAGCTTTGCACAACGTATTGCTACCCGTACTGAGGAGTATCTGGTTGCTGAAAAGGACGTGACTATTGAAGAAGCAATAGTTGAAGAGTTCGCTAAAGATGGTATTCGCTTGGCTATTGCCGAAAGTTGTACTGGTGGGCTTTTAGCAGGTTCTATTACCGCTGTGCCGGGAGCTAGTGCCATGTTTGACTGCGGTATCGTGGCTTATCATAATCGGATTAAGCAACAGTTGTTGGGGGTGGATGAGAAAGTTTTAAACGCTTTTGGTGCAGTAAGTGAGCAAACTGTTATTCAAATGGCCGAAGGGGTAAAGCGGGTGAGTGATGCAACATATGGTATTGCAACCAGTGGAATTGCTGGGCCAACAGGGGGAACTCCGGAAAAGCCAGTGGGGACGGTTTGGATTGCAGTGGCTGGCCCATTTGAAACCGTAACCCAATTGTTTCACTTCCGTAATGATAGGCACGTTAATATCGAAAGAAGTATGGCACAGGCTTTGAATATGTTGTGGAAACTGTATAAGAAGGATAAGGTTAAATAGTGGAATATAATTTTAGGATAACTTTGATTTCAAATATTATATTTTGTTTTTAGGGATTTCATTCGTAATTCTTTAACTTAGTGCGATAAAACACAAAATAATTATGGGAATATTCAAATTGGTACTTCCAAAGATGGGGGAGAGTGTTTCTGAAGCGACTTTGACGAAATGGGTGAAAGCTGTGGGAGAGCGTATTGATGAGGACGAAACCGTAGTCGAAGTGGCAACCGATAAGGTAGATTCAGAGGTTCCTTCGCCTGTTCAAGGTATACTGAAAGAAATTCTATTTGAAGAAGGACAAGTTGCACAGGTAGGTGATGTAATTGCTCTGTTAGAGGTAGAAGGGGCCGGTGATGTGGAAGAAACAGTTGCAACGACTCCCGTTGAAGCTTCTACTTACGAAGAGAAAAAGCATGAAACGTCTATTCCTGGATTGGATGTTTTGGAACGTCAGTCTACTGTATCTCCAACTCGGGAGAGAGGTACCGCTAATGAAGAACGTTTTTATTCTCCATTAGTGAAAAGTATTGCGCAACAAGAGGGTTTGTCTACAGAAGAGCTGGGTTCGATCAGTGGATCTGGTTCGGATGGTAGAGTGACGAAACAAGACGTTCTAAATTATATCAGTCAGCGGTCTAATTCGGGGTCGGTCAGTAGACCTGCTGTTAGTACTGCGCCTGCTGAAGTCAAATTGGAAAAGCAAGTTTCTGCAACTCCTGCCCAGGTGGTAAAGGCGACCAATGGTGACGAAATTATTGAGATGGATCGTATGCGCCGGTTGATTGCCGATCATATGGTTAACAGTATCCGTACTTCCCCCCATGTGTTTTCGGTGGTTGAGGCGGATGTCACAAATCTGGTCAATTGGCGTAATAAGGTAAAAGATAGTTTTAAGAAAAGGGAAGGCGAAAACATTACGTTTACACCTTTGATTATAGAGGCCATCACAAAAGCATTGAAGGATTTTCCTATGATTAATGTTTCTGTTGATGGGCATAATATCATTAAAAGAAAACATATCAATATTGGTATGGCAGCAGCGTTACCTTCAGGTAATTTAATTGTTCCGGTTATTAAAGACGCGGATCAATTGAGTTTGGTCGGTCTTAGCAAAGCCGTCAATGATTTGGCTGTTCGTGCACGGGGCAATCAGTTGAAACCTGATGATACGCAAGGTGGAACATTTACATTTACCAATATTGGTGCCTTTGGTAATATTTTTGGTATGCCTATCATTAATCAGCCTCAGGCTGCGATATTGGCTGTAGGTACTATCACGAAGAAACCAGCCGTCCTGGAGACTGAAGCTGGAGATGTAATCGCTATCCGTCATATGATGTATTTGACAATGTCGTATGATCATCGGGTGATTGATGGAGCTTTAGGTGGTATGTTCCTGAAAAGAGTGGGAGACTATCTCGAAAACTGGGATAAGGATCGAGAGATTTAATTTATACAAGCAAAAAGCCTATGCCTCGCATAGGCTTTTTGCTTGTATAGGCTTTTTATAATTGGTATATTTCGGTTGTAAAATAAATATCTATCCTATGGAGACGATAAGACCTTTTGTTGATTTTGCGTTAAGTTGGTATTGGGTTCCATTGGCAATCCTATATATCGGGGTTATCAGTGCGATTTTGATTGAAAATCGGAATCCCACAAAAACCATTGCTTGGATCCTGGTGATTATATTCATCCCCTTTATAGGACTTATCTTATATTATTTCTTTGGACAGAAATTTGTGAAAGTCCAAAAAATAAAGAAGATCAATAAACAGCAGGCATTGCGATTAGAGAAACAATGGGAGTTGTTGGATCCGCTGATGGAGTCTTTTATTCAAGATATACATGCCGAGATCGGTGATCTGTCTAAAGTATTCCGCTTGATGAAAAGAGAACGGTTGTCTTCGCCTACATTGGATAATGATGTTCGGCTTTTGATAAATGGTGAAGAGAAGTTTGAAGCATTGAAAAATGATCTGCGGGCCGCCAGGCACTCTATCCACATGGAGTATTATATCTTTCAACCTGATCATGTAGGATTGGAGATCTTGAACATACTGGAAGAGAAAGCCGCTGAAGGGGTGGTAGTTCGACTGATCGTGGATAGTTTTGGCTCTCCGGATCTAGTCAAATATATGCGCCGTGCTAAAGAGTCACGAATTGATTTTCATCCGTTCCTCCCTGTTACATTCACGTCTTTAGCGAATTCAAACTATAGAAACCATCGTAAGATTGTAGTGGTAGATGGTAAGATAGGGTATGTAGGTGGAATTAATATATCAGATAGGTACAGTAACACTTCAGCGAATAGAAAGGCTGCTTACTGGCGTGATATTTCACTACGTATGGAGGGGTTGGCAATCAATATGTTGCAGATTAATTTTTGGAGTTCCTGGAATCAGACAGATGGTGCGCCCTTTCTGTTGGAGGATGGTTATTTGCATATGATAAGAATGCATAAAGAATCTACCGGAGATGCGGGCGTTGGTTTTGTATCCAGTGATCCTGCGTCTGTAGGTCCTTATAATATGGAAGCCATGTTGATTGCTATCGGTGAAGCTAATCAGCATGTCCGGTTGTGTACTCCGTATTATATCCCGAGTGAGGAACTCGAACGTGCATTGATTGTTGCGGCAGCCTCTGGTGTGAAGGTCGAATTGATGATACCGTCTACTTCGGACTCTTACTTTGTACAGCATGCTTCATTTTCTTTTTTGAAACCTCTACTAGAAAGAGGTGTAGAGGTCTTATTGTATAAGAAGGGCTTTCTACATGCAAAAACGATGACAGTAGATGGTAAATTGACATTTGTCGGAACGGTTAATCTAGACATCAGAAGCTTTTATATCAACTACGAAATTGCAGCAGTGGTTTCGGATACAACGTTGTGTTTACAGGCAGAGCAACTTTTTGATTTGGATAAATTAGACTGCGATGTCTTGACGTTAGCGGATTGGATGAACCGGCCACGGTGGAAGCGCGGGGTAGATTCGGTCTGTAGGCTAATGGCTCCATTGTTGTAAGTACGTCCTCATAAAAGTATAGACTGTGCGGTCGCTTAGGTATATCTGAAAATGTGTTAAATTACCTGCTTAATTTTAGGATTTCAGGCGGATAAAAGGTAAAAATATTTATCTTTAGCTAAATACGCTTTGATGTAACCGACATAGCCGGTTTAAGACAATTTATTAGATGAAAAAGATATATCCTATTTATTCCTTATTCCTATTACTTCTATTTTTTCAGACGGTACGGGCACAAGAAGTCCCTCGAATTCCTATTAATACGGTTGTAGACCGTGTGCAGAAATACTTCGGTGTGTATCCGTTGGAGAAGGTGCACGTACATTTTGATAAACCCTATTATGCAGTAGGAGACACGCTTTGGTTTAAAACTTACCTTTATCATAATCCGGTGGCCTATGATCCAAGTAAAATCGCTTATGTCGATATTATCAATGGACGGGACTCATTAATACAGACCTTACGTATTCCTTTAAAGAACAATGCTGGTTCTGGTTATTTTGTGCTAGACCCTCAAGTCATGAAGCAAGATAACTACCGTTTTAGAGCTTACACGAAATGGATGATGAACTTCGATGTAGGTTATTTTTTCAATAAGATTGTAACGGTGGGTGATGCAATAAATAAAAAGCTAGCATCAGAGATTGTCTATTCGCCAGAGGGAAATAAGACGAAAGCTACTATTCAGTTTCGCGATTCCAAAGGTGCTTTATTGGCTAAGAAGAAGGTTACCTGGGAAGCAATCGATGGCTGGGATCCCTTTGATAAAGGAAAGTCCGAAACAGATGATATGGGGAGGGTGACTGTTTCTTTCTCATCGAAGGATAAGGAAATGCTAAAAAAGGGACGCCTGATTGTAAAGGTAGATGGTGAGTCGTCGATGATAGGCGATTTTCCATTGAAGAATGCATTAGTTGCGTCTTTGGATGTGCAGTTTTTCCCTGAAGGAGGTGATTTGTTGGCCGGTGTGGCAAAGAATGTCGCGTTTAAGGCAGTGAACACCGAAGGTAAAGGGGTGAAAATAAAGGGTAAGATTATCGATAGTAAGAAAAAGGTAGTCGTTGAATTTGCTGATTTGGGCTTGGGGATGGGATATTTTAACCTGTTGCCTGTTGCTGGAGAGCACTATAAAGCCTCTGTGTCTGTAGATGGTGGGGCTGAAAGTACGTTTGATCTTCCTCAAGTGCAATCTGAGGGAATTAACGTCGTGGTAACTAAAGTGGACGAGGAAGCAATACAGGTGGGGCTGGTAGCTAGTGATAGTTATTTCCCAACGATTGAAAATCAGCCTTTCTATATTTTTGGACAAATGAACGGACAGCTGATCTATGGTGCACAAGCGACCATGAAAAATCCTAGTCTTGCATTATCGGTTCCGGTTAAAGATCTGCCAAATGGAATAATACAGTTTACATTAATGAGCCCGCAAGGAAAGGCACTGAGTGAACGCTTGGTGTTTTATGATCTGGCCGAGAATCTAGCAATCCAGGTAAAAACGGATAAAGCAAACTACGCTAGAAAAGAAAAAGTAAAACTGGATATCAGTAATGTGACTTCTGAAAAGTTGATGAGTTCGCTTTCGGTTTCCGTGATAGATGAAACAAAGGTTCCTTATGATGATCATCAAGAGAATGGTATCCTCAGTAGTCTTTTATTGACATCTGATCTGCGTGGTTTCGTCGAGAAACCTGGTTATTATTTTGATAAGGAGGTCGCCAATAGAAAGCAGGCTATGGATGCCTTATTGATGACGCAAGGATTCCGTCGTTTTAATTATGATGATTTGGTGGCAGAGAAGTATCCGCAGGTCAATTTTATGCCGGAGCAGGGGATAGCAATCTCCGGGACGTTACGTCTGAATACGGGTAGACCGTATCCAAATGGGGGCTTATTGTTGTCCATACCGGCACGCGCATTACGAAAAGATGCCTACACGGATAAGGATGGCCGGTTTGTTTTTCAGGATTTGAATTTTCCCGATTCGGTGAAGGTCACTGTCAACGCAAGAAGTAATGACAATTATAGAAACCTTGTCATTAATTTAGATCAGTCTTATTATCCAGAAATTGATAATAATAATCCCTATAAAGCGAATGATATCTTAAATATAGATAAGCAAATGGTAGATTATCTAGCGAATAGTAGAAATGAGTTTAGAACATCTAACCTTATTGATGAAGTGACGGTAACGGCTTCTCGAAAAGAGGTGCGGACAAGTAAGGAGTTCTCAGCGCTGTCTGGTCTTTCTATGGCAGATCATCGGATTGAAGGGGATCGTCTCAGTGGATGTAATGTGCTGACAATGTGTTTGAATACGCTACTGACCGGAGTGACCTATGATAGTCAGACCTTGAAATACTATTTGACGCGTAGCTATAATCAAGGTAGCCGCGTTCCGGTACAGTTTTTCTTGAATGGAATGCCTATTGATGAGAATACACTTAATTCTATTAACCCTATTGAAATCGAAGCGATTGAGATTTTTAATAGAGATGACCTGGGGACGGTGAGCCGTCTGTATCAAAATGACGGTGTGGTTTCTATTATCACGAAGAAGGAAAAACCGAAAGGGCCTCGTATGACATTAGCACAGATAGAAGCCTTGCTTCCGAAGTCTAATGTGGTGGATTTATATCCATTGGGTTATATTAAAGAACGTAAGTTTTATATGCCTAAGTACGATACAGAACAAAGTAAATCGACTAATGATTATAGAACAACAGTATATTGGAATCCAGATATCATGATCGATGAAACAGGATCGATAGCTCTTGACTATTTCAATGCGGATGGTAATGGTAAATATAAAGTGGTGGTCGAAGGTATAGACAATGCCGGCAGAATCGGACGAACCGTATACTATTATAATGTAAAATAATATTCTCGCGTTTGCGGGTGTCGAAGGCGGGCTAATCTATTACCAACAATAGATTAGCCCGTTTTTTTTAATTTTGGGAATATCTTTTGGTCAAATAGGTTGAGAAACACGCCGATCAATATAATGCCAATGGCAATGAAACTCATGGTATTAAAGCTTTCGTCGAAAATAAAGTAACCAAAACCCAAAGCATATATTACGCCTAGGTAATTCAGACTGGCTACTTTTGCCAGATTGGCGGTTTGGTAGGAAAGGGTCATATAGTATTGGGCCAGCTGCGTGAAAATACCAATCAATAGGAGATAGAACCAATCTATACCAATAGGTGTTACCCAATCGTAAAGGCAGTACGCGGCGGCGACAGGTATCGTAAGAAGGGGAAAGTAAAATATAATAACTAAGGGATGCTCATCATTTTTGGCTTTGGCAATCATGTTGTAAGCTACTACTGCGAAAAAAGCGGCCCCTAAACCAATAATGAGATCCAAGGTACTTATCCTAAAATCAAAACCTTTTAGAAGAATAACCCCTGCTATGGAAATAGCGAAGTAGAGGAATTGAATGGCTCTTACCTTTTGTTTGACGATGAATATTCCCAATATAGCGGTGAAGAATGGGGAAAGGTAATTGATGGTAACAGCAGAGGCTAATGGGATATGTTGCAGGGTGTAAAAGGAACCGATGAGCCCCAAGCATCCAGCTATACCACGTAATGTCAAGGTGCGGATGTTTTTTCCTAATGGTGGGATGTTGTTTTTTCGCAACAGATAATAGGTGACGATGAGGCTAAAAACCGAACGGAACAGAACCACTTCAAGTGTGGGTAGGTGGGTTACATACTTGACGCATACATTCATAAGGGCAAAGAAAAACCCTGCCAACAGCATATGCTGAACGCTTTTATCTTGGACTGTCAAATTAGATGGAATCGTTATGCTTTTTTATTGTCTTCGGCTTTGTGTGACTGGGGTCTATTTCTAGCTCTGTTTGTTTTATCAAGACTGCAAAAGAAGCCGGTTTGACACCGCTGCCGTAGCGTAGGGCATATTCTTTTGTGAATTCGGCTCCGTAATATAAAATTGCGGCTGAGTAGTAAACCCAAGCCAGAAGGATAATAATTGATCCGGCCGCACCGTAAGCTGTAGCAGTGGCATTGACGGATAGATAGAGGGAGATCCCATATTTACCAATCATAAATAATATAGTAGTAAAGATAGAGCCTCCGAGTATATCACGAAAACGTACCTTAGCATCGGGTAAAACGGCAAAGATAAAGCCGAATAGTAAGGCAATGATGACGAAGGTTATCCCGGAATTGATCCACCCCCAGAATTGAATATTCCAGTCGCCTAATATATTTTGTAGATGCCGGGTGATGATTCCTATGACGCTACTGATCAAAAGAGAGGCCATTAGGAGAAAGCTTAATCCGACTATCATAGAGAACGAAATCACGCGGTTTACAATGAGTTTCAACCAACCTTTTTTTGGTTTCACTTTAATTTTCCAAATGGTATTTATAGAGTTTTGGATGTCTACGAATATAGTGGTGGCTGTAACAATAAGGGTAGAGATACCAACGATAAGACCAATACTGGATTTGTTCTCAAAGGAAATTTGCTGTACGGCACTTTCTAGTAGCTTGGATATTTCTGGGCCAAAGAGCTCGGTCAGCTCGGTCATAACTGTATTCTGAGCTCCATTTGGACCATCTAGGTGATTGCCATAAAGAAAACCCAGTGCCCATACCAGTATAATCAGCAGGGGGCCAATAGAGAAAACGGTGTAATAAGCTAGTGATGCGCTCATCTTCATGCAGTTGTCTTCGATGAAGCCGTTTCCTGCGTCAAGCAACAACTGACCGAATCCCTTAACCTTTTTTAGTATGGAGCTTTTTTCTCTAACTACCTCCGTATTATTCTGCATATATCCCTTTGATCGTCGTGTCAAATTTTTGTAGTATTACCTTTCTTTTGAGCGATAGTTTTGGAGTCAGTTCACCACTATCTATCGTCCACTCAGTAGGCAGTAAAACAAATTTTTTAATCTGTTCCCAGTGCCCAAAGTTAGCATTTGCTTTGTTAACTTCTTGCTGGTACTTTTCTAAAATTTGTGGGCTCTGGATTATTTTCTCTTTGGACTCGTACGGGATTCCTTTGAATTTGCAGTATTTTTCAAGTTCTTCGAAGGCAGGGACGATCAATGCTGAAGGGAAGCGTTGGTTTTCTCCGATGACCATCACCTGTGCAATTAGTGTTGATTCCATAAGCTTGTTTTCGAGTACTTGAGGAGCAACGTATTTACCTCCTGCAGTTTTAAACATTTCTTTTTTTCGATCGGTAATACGTAGGAAGCCATCTGGAGTCAGCTCGCCAATATCTCCGGTGTGGAAATAGTTCTGTTCGTCTATAGATTCTTTGGTCGCTTCGTCGTTTTTGTAGTAACCTGTAGATATGGAAGGTCCTTTAACGAGTATTTCTCCATCCTCGGCTATTTTGACGTCGAGGTTTTTTAAGACACGGCCTACGGAGCCAAATTTTACATCTTTGGGGTCCCAAGAGTTAACGGCAATTACGGGTGAAGTCTCTGTAAGACCGTATCCTTCCAATACTTTAATACCTGCCGCCCAGAATACCCGAGCTAACCGTTCTTGGAGGGCAGCTCCTCCTGATATGATAAATTGGATATGTCCTCCCAGTGCTTCTTGCCATTTCGAAAAGATGAGCTTGCGGGCGATGCTTAGTTTGAAATTGTAAAACGCGGAATTGGAAAGAGGTTCTTTATATTCGTGCCCAAGATTGACAGCCCAAAAGAATAGTGCTTTTTTGATGCCGGTGAGCGCTTTTCCTTTTTCGACCACTTTATCATAAACTTTCTCCAATACACGTGGAACAGTCGTGAAGACCTGTGGCTGTACTTCATTAATGTCTACAACAATATTGTCCAGATTCTCGGCGTAATAGATATGGACTCCTTTTGAGATGTAGAGGTAAACTACCATACGCTCGAAGATATGGCAAAGTGGGAGAAAGCTCAGTGCTTTGGTGATATCGTCGGTCAATAGATGGTTACAGGCTTCTACATTACTGATGATGTTGTTGTGTGTAAGGCAGACTCCTTTAGGTTTGCCGGTCGTACCGGATGTATAAATAAGGGTGAGTAAATCTTCGGATGTGACAGCGTTATTATAAGGAGTAAGGTCGATAGTCTGCGCTTTTCCTTCCTCAACTAACTCGTTGTAGTTTTTATGTTTAGCGATGTCGTCGAAGGTGTATATATCGATCGCTAATTGATTTTCATGAAGGACGTTGTTCACTTTCTCTGTGAGGTCTTGATTGCTGACGAAAATCAGTTTAACATCAGCATCATTGATGATATAGGATAGATCTTGCGCAGAGAGGGTGGGGTATAAAGGAACTAAGGCAATCCCAATCTGATTACAGGCAAAGTCAATAATATTCCACTCGGGCCTATTTCCCGACATGAGTGCGATGCGGTCGCCTTTTTGAAGGCCTTTAGATAGAATTCCTTTGCTGAGGTTGTCGACAAGTTCTATTATCTCGCTCTTGTTATATTCTTTCCAACCATTGGTACTTCTTTTTGCGAGCAAAAGCTCGCGTCCTGCTGTAGGCTGGTCTTTTTTTATATAATCAAATAGTCTGGTTACATTGCTCATGATCTTGTCGTTTTTGATGTTTACAAATGGGGTCAGAGTTCTAAACTGTGGCTTCTATAAATATAGTGAATCATGCTGAACAATTGAAATCAAAAATGGTGAAAAAGGAACTTGCGATATACCTATTTCAATTTTTATACGTTATATAGATTATGAAACTTAAACCACAAAGTCTGTATAGACTGCGCTGTGCCCATAGTCACAGGAGTGCTTTGTTGGCAATGATTTTTTTTACAATGGAAATGTATTAATTTTGAAATTTATTGGAATATAGTATTTAGTATGAATCAAACTTTACGTAGTCTTCTATTTGTAGCAATTTTGCTTTTTGTAGGTAAGGATAGTTTTGCGCAATTGGATAGCCAACATGCAGTTGGAGCACGCTTTGGCTCCGCAACAGGTCTTAATTATCGATATACGTTGTCTCCGGACCGTGCCGTAGAGGCAATCATGAGTATACAAAGTAACTCAAGAACTAACCGCTTTAGATTTGTCGGGCTGTATCAGTTCCACAAGCCAATTAGTGATGATTTTTCGTGGTACTATGGCTTCGGAGGTAGTATCGGAAGCTATACGCAAAAGGCTTACCGGGATTATCAAAATGGGAGAGATTATCCTAAAGATTCTGAGATAGCTTTGAGTATTGATGGGGTTGTTGGTTTGGAGTACCGAATCCCAACCACTCCGTTATCAATTTCATTGGATCTTAAGCCTTACTTTGACTTTATACAGGAGTCTAGCATCCGGTTGATCGATCCGTTTGGATTTTCCGTGAGGTATAAGTTTTAAAAACAAATATGGTTGTCTCTATAGAGACAACCATATTTTTCCTAATTCAAGTGTTGCAGTATCCGCATTAGGGATGGCTTCAATACTAAATGCTTTCTTGTCCGAAAGCAGGACTGGAATCTCTAAGGTGCTCACTAGCCCGTCCCGGGATATTAGTAGGCTTACTGTATCGCCAATTTTTGCCTGGGATAAGATGTAATCAAAGGCCTTGCTCTGTGGGTCTATCCGATATCCATTTATAGCGATCAACTCGTCTTCAACGTTTAATCCTCCACTCCATGCGCCTGAGTTACGATCTATCTGTTTTATGATGGTCTTGCTGTCGCTGTGTATGACTTTTATGCCTAATGTAGGGGTGTGCTGACTGGCATTATGATCAATCAATTGATAGCCTACCGCGTTAAAGTATTTGTTGTAATCTAATTCTTCTAAGCTATGTGCCGCCTGGAATATTTCTTGTAAATCTATACCTGCAACTTGTTCTGCTAAAAGGAGAAATTCATCTTCTTCGAACCCTCTATTTTCAATAAGGTAAAACTGTTGATAAGCAGCTTTGATCACATCATCTAGCCGGCGTTGTCCTTTTGTCTCTGCTATGATTTTAAGGTCTAAGGCAACGGCAAGCATTGCTCCTTTGTTATAGTAGGAGATGCTTGTGTTATGAGAATTCTCGTCGGGTCTATATTGTTTGATCCAGGTATCGAAACTGGACATAGCGGCGCTTTGTAATTCGTAACCGGGTCTATTGTAGACGGTGTTGAAGTCTATAGCCAATTGTTGCAGATACTCGCGTTCGTCATAGAAGCCACATCTACGTACAATCAGATTGTCGTAATAGGCTGTAAAGCCTTCCATAATCCATAATCCGGTGGTATAGTTCTCTTGCTCGTAGTCAAAAGGACCTAAGGCTTTTGGACGTAGGCGTTTTACATTCCAGAGGTGAAAGTATTCGTGGGCCACAAGGCTAAGGTAACCTTTGTAAGTACCCGGCTGGCCATAGGTGTATCTTGAAGCAGCTAGTACGGTGGAGTTAAGGTGTTCGAGACCTCCGTGTGCGCTCTGGTAATTGTGCGTGATAAAGGTGTAATGTTGATTTGGGTTGGATCCCCATATCCTGTTTTCTTCCGCTATTATTTTTGAAACGTCGCTGGTGATCTGTTCCCGGTCGTAATCGGCTACTCCTACCATTGCAAATTCATGTGGTACACCTTCCACTTCGAAGGACCAGATATCCTGATTTCCTATCTCTAAGGGACTATCGTAAAGAATGTCGAAGTTGACTGCATGGTAGGTGTGTACGTCTTTGCCCAGCTCTAAACCTGTTGATATTTTGTTCCAGTGTGAAGGCATATTTACAGTAACATCACAAGGAAGGTGCAGGTGCTCATGAACAAACATAAAAATACCTACTGGACTAAGAAAGGCATGGGATTGGTCAATATGACTGGTGCGTACCGAATTCTCAAAAGCGTAAACAGCATATTTAACAATAATGTCTTTTCTATCATGAGCTACTCTCCAGGTGTTCTTACTTGTTTTGTATGCTTTAAGCTCTTTACCATCGGTCGATACAACCGAAAAGCGTTCTACATTCTTGGGATACTCGCGAATCAAGTAGGAGCCTGGTGCCCATACAGGCATTTTTAAATCGAGATATTCTAACGAAGTGAAGGATTTGATGTGCATTTCCACTTCTACATAATGTGCCTGTGGTTCGCTGAATGAGAGTGTAAAATGAATAGAGGGGTTCATATATAAATAAGTTGTTCTTTAATGACCATTAACATATCCCGATTTTTCTCTTTCGTGTGTATCGGTATTATCATTGTACTTACCGCACTTGGTTTGTAAACAGGGATATTTCATGAATATATTTACGGGATGCTTATTTTGACAACCTGACTCAAAGGTAGCGGTAATGGGGGGGAGTTCAAAATTATATCTGATATATAAAATGCAGTTGACAATGGTAATTTTTCACTTCGGAATTGGTGAATGCAAAGCATTTTATCTAAGTTTGACATACCAAAGTATTGTTGTTTGTAAAGTAAGAAAGAATGATTTTAGTTGCGGATAGCGGTTCGTCTAGTTCGGATTGGATGTTGAATGTACCGGATAGTAAGCCTTTGTTTTTTAAGACACAGGGTCTGAATCCTTTTTTCGTAAATGAAAAGGAAATAGAAAAGGTCTTAAAAGATGTTCCTGAGATTATACCCTATATTGATGAAATAAGAGAAGTCTATTTTTTTGGAGCAGGTTGCATCACGCCTGATCGAAGGGAGATTGTTTCTAATGCATTGACTGTGTTGTTTCCGAAAGCATTTATTGCTGTGGAGTCCGATTTGCTGGGTGCCGCTTATGCGACCTGTGGATCGACAAATGGTCTGGTGGCGACACTGGGTACAGGCTCTGATATCAGTTACTATGAGGGAGAGAATCTACGAACGAGTCTCCATGGTAATGGTTATGTTTTAGGCGATGAAGGGTCTGGGGCTTGGTTTGGAAAAAGACTGATAACAAGCTTTCTCTATGGTACTATGCCACGGGATTTAGCAAAACTCTTTGAAGCTAAGTATCGTGTTACCAAAGATATAGTCATCAAGAATGTGTATCAACGGGATCGGCCTAATTCTTATTTGGCATCGTTTATGCCGTTTATGTCAGAACATAGAGCCCACCCTTATGTCGATAAGCTTTTGACTGATGGGTTTGATGAGTTTGTACGTACAAATATTATGACATATCC
>JAITLW010000222.1 GCA_031277715.1 Sphingobacterium sp.
GGGTAATCTGTGTGGAGCAGAACAGCCCATAGGTACTACACTCCAATCTAGGACAGAATTCCCATGTGTGGATCTCGGTGAGTTCAATTATAATTTCGATTCTAACCCTAGTCGTAACCAATAGTAGACGCTAATAATGACGGATAACCCAAATAAATATAAAGCTGCCACTACAGAGGAACAGGAAATTGATTTGAAACAGTTGGTAGAGCAGTACGCCTATTATTGGAAATGGTTTCTAGTTTCGGTATTTTTAACGGTATTATTAGCTTTCCTGTATCTCAGATATAGTACTCCTCAATATAAGGTAGATGCAAAAATTCTCTTGCAAAAGGAAGATAAGGCGGGAGGTGAGATGTCGGGCCTTGCTGAGTTAAGTAGCCTCACGGGTGGATCTGGGCAGTCTGCCTTTGTAATCGATCAGATCGAGATTGTAAAATCACGCCGTATACTGCGCAAGGTAATCGAACAGCATAGCCTGCAAAATAGCTATTTTGTACAGGGCAAGATTAAAGATACGGAAGTGCTGCTTCCCAGATCACCGGTCAAGGTACTAGCTACGCAGCTAAAAGACCCAAGTAAGACGGGTACTTTTACCATAAAGATAGTCGATAATACCAGATTTTCCTTGATTGAGAAAGACGGTTTGAAGGAAGAAAATGTTGAGTTTGGAAAAAACATAGCTACGAATTTTGGACAAATTTTGGTGACACCTAACGCCGCTTTAACCAAAGCTATCGGGCAGACGGTAAAGGTGGTAATACAATCGGTAGATAAGACAATTGATGAATTACAGAAGGAAGTTCAAATTAGTCCAAGTTCTGAAAAACAGTCTTATATTGTCTCCTTCTCGTTGACGGGGGCGCTTAAGGAAAAATCAGAGCTTATCATTAATAGCCTGATACAGCAATATAATGACGATGTCTCGGAGGATAAGAATAAGGTTACAGCGGCTACGTCGAAATTTATCTCGGCACGCTTGGAGCTGATCTCAAAAGACTTGGATTCGGCGGATCAAAAGGTGCGAGACTTTAAGTCTTCAAATAACCTGACGGATCTGATGGCCGAAGCGGAGCTGAATCTGAAGACGATGTCGGAGGCAGACAAAGACGTGCTGGAGAAACGTACTCAGTTACAATTAGCAGACTATATGAAGGAGTCGATCAAGTCAAACTCTGATCTACAGTTGCTACCATCGAATATAGGTTTGCAGGATCTTTCTATCGAAAAGTCGTTGTCGGAATACAACAAGCTAGTGTTGGAACGAGAAGATCTGTTAAAAAGTTCGACGATAGAAAATCCAGTAGTAAAGAATCTGACAGAGAATATCCGTTCGCTGAATCGTAACCTCATGACTTCGTTGGACAATTACCAATCGGTATTGAAGTTGTCTCTAAATAGTGCTCAGGCCAAGAAGAATCAGCTACAAGGCCGTATCTCGGCGGTGCCGAGGCAAGAGCTTGGGTTTAAAGATATTTCTCGGCAGCAACAGATAGTGGAATCCATTTACCTTTTTCTATTACAAAAACGGGAAGAGAATGAAATCAAGGCAGCGGCTAGACCAGACATCCTTAAGGTAATTGATGCAGCTTATGGTTCGGATATTCCGGTAGCTCCAAAGAAGATGATTATTCTTTTAGGAGCGCTTATTGCGGGGCTTTTGGTTCCGTTTGCAACCTTGTATATTAAATTTTTGTTGGATAATAAGGTTCAGTCACGTAAAGATATTGAGGCTGTATTGCCCGCTCCGATATTAGGTGAAGTGCCAAGTTCGTCTGATCCGATCGTTCGGGATAATGATCGTTCTTCATTGGCGGAGGCTTTCCGTATCTTGCGGACGAATATCTCCTTTATGTTGGGAGCTAAGAAGGACTCAGCAGTGATATTTATTACTTCAACTACCTCGGGCGAAGGAAAGTCTTTTGTATCAACAAACTTGGCGCGTATTTTATCGATGTCTGGAAAGAAGGTATTATTGATGGGCGCAGATATTCGCTCGCCAAAGGTATTGGATTATTTAGGGCTATCCCATCTGCAACATACGAATGTGGGGATTACACAGTACCTGATCAATCCAGATATGGATATTGATAATATCATTATTAAACAGCCCGATAATTACCGTTTTGATATTATCTACTCGGGTTATATTGCTCCGAATCCAGCCGAATTATTGATGAATGGTCACTTTGATGATATCATCAAATATGGACAGGAGCATTACGACTACGTATTGGTAGATACGGCTCCGGTGAGTCTGGTGACAGATACGTTGTTGATCGCACATAACGCAGATCTGACCGTATATGTGTCGCGTGCCAACTATCTAGATAAGCGCCTATTGAATGTGCCGAAAGAACTATATGCGCAAGGGAAACTGAAAAATATGGCTGTTGTGGTCAATGACGTGGATTTTGCCAAGGGCTATGGTTATGGTTATGGCTACGGTTATGGCTATGGAGACATGGGGAATAAATCGCTTAGGGAGCGTTTGGCAGAGAAAATTAAAGGAATATTCCGTAAGAAATAGATATAACAAGTTCGGTTACAAATCGTGAAAGCACTGCCTATTAAGGTGGTGCTTTTATGTTTGGAGCAGATATTATGCAATTTCAATTGAATGTTTAATTTATGTTAACTATATTTGTACAATGTAACGTTGTATTGATTTCGGTATGGCATGGGTTTTGTTGTAGTTTTAGATCAATAGTTTAAAAATCTATTTTGCATAACTACCTTTGTAGCGAAAAAACAAATTATTACGTTTTATAGTTATATCATAATAAACTTAATTTTTATTGAAATATAATGGGGATTTTTTCAAAGTTATTTGGTAAAGCGCAGAGTGAAACTAAGGTCTTAACTCTAGGCAAGTTGGCATTTCTCGAAGTAGATATGCACAATCACTTATTACCAGGTATCGACGATGGAAGTCAGTCTGTAGAACAATCTATGTCCTTAATTAGGGGGTTACATGGTATGGGCTTTGAAAAGTTTGTTTGCACGCCACATATTATGGAGGGGGTGCACCCCAATACAAAATCTACGATCAGTACTGCCCATGCTTTATTAAGCAAAGAGATACGTAACTCGGAGACGAAAGTAGAGATATTTGCCGCCGCGGAACACATGATCGACGATGGGCTGGAAGCACTGGTGAAAAAGGATAATCTTTGTGTAATACCAGGGGGCTATGTATTGATAGAAATGTCCTATCTCTCAGAGTCAAAGGCTTTATTCCAGACGATTATGGATATCCAGAATTTAGGCTATAAACCTATACTGGCGCACCCGGAGCGTTATAATTATTACCACTATAACTTTGATATGTACAAGCAAATCAAAGATGCAGGATGTCTCTTGCAATTGAATCTGCTGTCGATAAGCCGCTATTATGGAACGGAGGTCAAGGTGGCCGCTCTTACGATGATTAAGTCAGGGATGTACGATTTTGTAGGAACGGATACGCATCATGGTAAGCACTTGGCTGCACTGCAGGATGTTGTGACTAAATATCCAGTGCGTGATCTGCTCAAAACCTGTAATATAAAGAATCCGAGTTTGTTGGATCACCTTCAAGAGAAAGATACCATAGCAGTAGGATAATAACATTATGCATAGCCTTTAGTTTCTAAGGGCTATTTCTTTTCTGAAAGTGTATGTATTATTGATGTAACTCTATGTTCCTAGGCATCAATGAGCTCCCCGATAACATTGGGATCTGTAGATGTCTGTTGGCGATTCAAAGGAGTCATGAAAGTTTTGGTTTAAGACGACGTTTTTTTATTATACGCCTAAATATAATAAAAAAGCAAATAGGGCTGCTGCGACAATAAAAAGTCCGAAGGCTACTGTAAAAACACGGGCCTCGTTGGGCAGTGTTTTGAAAGCTAGAGTAAATCTGTTCATATATTTATCCAAATAAAATAGGTGTGATGTACAGATTGTTAAGCAATATCCTTGCCAATTTGGAAAAAGAATCCGATTTTTAAATAAAAAATGAATGCTAAGCCATTCTTGTTAAAAAAATCGGTTCGTTAACAATGATAGATATTATTCAGGGAGGGATGGCCTCCGATCATCGGGGAGCAATACGTTTTGTCAACACGTTTGACATGACGCAGGTCAAACGGTTTTATATTATACAAAACAAAGATACGGAACTGGTTCGTGGCTGGCGTGCGCATCGAATGGAACAACGTTGGTTTTACCTGCTGTCGGGTTCCTTTGTCCTGGATTTGGTAAAGATAGACGATTGGGAACATGCTTCTCCGGATTTGACGATAGAGCGAAGGATTCTTAAAGCGGATGATCGACAGGTGATACATGTACCAGTAGGATATGGGACAGCCTTTCAGGCAATAGAGGAAGGTTCGGAATTATTGGTCTTTGCGGATTATGGTATCGATAATGCGCCGAATGATGATTATACCTGGCCCTCTGATTACTTTGTGAATAGGGGAGCGAAGTGAGAGTGGTGATGAAGTGAGGGAAGTGATGGAGTTGTGGGGTTAGGAAAGTGAGCGAGGTGAGGAAGGTTAGGGTGGTTAGGAAGGAGAGAGTGGTTAGAACGAGAGAAAGATGATGAAGTGAGGGAGGTGATGAACGGGAGAGGGGGATAGTATAAAAGAGGCCAGCAAGTATATCAAAAACTTGCTGGCCTCTTTTTTCTGAAAGTGTCTGTCTTTAATGGACATCAAGAACTTTCATGTTTGTTGGTGAGCCGAAGGAATCATGAAAGTTTTGTTATAGATAGTGTATCAGCCTCTATGCTTATAGTATTCGTCTTTTAAGCTTTGGTATTTGGCTTTCCACTCCTCGGACATATGTTTATGTGCATTTTTGATTCCTTTCAGCTGGAAGGCTAGGAAACAAGCGGAGAACCCGATTGCAATGATAGCCATGCCTGTCCAAATGACCAGGGAAAGACCTGCAAAAGCGGGATTCCAAAGTAGGATAAAACTAAAGATCAAGCCAAGGACAGCCCATACGGTGACCCAGCCCCAGTTCTTGCTTCCGTAGTTTTTGAGGTCGAAGGAAAATGACATGAGTTGTATAGAACGGAACATGACATAGAAACCTACAATAAAGGTCAATGATAGGGCCGATACTCCTGGATTGCTCAATAAAAGGATACCGAAGAGGGTATAGAGGATTCCGCCTGTAAGGTACCAGCCCCAGCCCTCAATTTCGTCTTTGTTCTGTATCGCAAAAATTATTTCCAAAAGACCAGAAATAATAAAGGACCAGGAGAAGATAAGGGTCAATACCAGAAAGGACTCAATAGGCGTGGTGAGGGTATAAAAGCCTAAAAGAATTAACAGTATTCCGATAATCAGAGGGATATACCAGTTTTTGATGGAGTTACGAATGGTTTTGAAAAATGAATTTTGCATAATTAAACTATTTAAGGTTATCTGACTAACAAAAAAATCAGCTATAGGTTTTGAATAAGCACGATTTTATTGTTTTAGAATAGAAAAGATACAAAATTTGATGCAAATAAGATTGAATGTTTTTATATATTGCACGTTGCTGATAAAAATAAAGAGATTGATTTTGTGAATTTGGTATTCTTTTTGTCTAGGTAGATAGAATTAAGTGGTAGTATAAGAAATTAATCGGTGAAACAACCCAAAGTAGGTTTTCTATTTGGAGCAAAAGGGCTGATACTTAGTTGGAAGCGAAGTACATGATAAATATTTGGAGAGAGGGATTGCGGATGGACAAGCCGCGCTGGATGATCCTGTTGATAGATCTTATGCTGATGTCTGGCGCATTCGTATTCAGTTTTGTGTTGATTTTTAAAGAACGCAATGGAATTGAAGTCCAGAACATGATGGGACTGTTTGACCGAATGCTCGGACAGTTGGCCATCGTTGGGACGATTTACTTTCTTTGTTTCCTGTCTTTTCAGACCTATAGGAGTGTGATACGGCGCACGGGGTTACGTGATATACAGCAACTGGCCATTACAATTGTTGTTGCTTTTGCGATGTCGGTGGTCGTGTCGCATCTGATACACTGGAAAATTGAATACCTGCCTGTGTTAAGGGGAATTATTCCCTTTTCGGATACCCAGCTGTTGTTCCATGCCTTTGTAACAGGGTTTTCGATGTCGTTTGCCCGTGTCCTCTACAGAGCACTATACCACGAGATATTGTGGAACCGTAAGGACAACCGTATTCCGGTTATCCTGTTTGGTGCAGGCAATATGGGAAATACTACATTTCATTTTATTCAATCTACCTCACGCAATAAGTACCGGGTGGTTGCGATTATGGATGATAATCCTGCTCGTATAGGAAAGCGTATACAGGGGTTTAAGGTGCAGGATGTCGCGAATCTGAATAAGGATTTTGTTCAGAAATTTGGTAATGCCCATGAGCTGATCATCGCAACGGATAGGCATACCCCGGAGCGCTTGCAACGGGTGTTCAAACTGGCGGAACCTATTCCGCTGGTGGTCAAGATTATCCCTGATTCTGCGAAACTGCTGGCCGGAGAGGTGGCTACCCGGCAGATACGCAGCTTGCGTATTGAGGACTTGCTGGGTAGAAAGGCTATTGATCTGAATAACCCAAGTATACAGGAGGAGATGAAGGACAGGGTGGTACTGGTTACAGGAGGAGCTGGATCGATCGGATCGGAGCTGGTGCGGCAGATTGCCAATACGGCATGTAAGCAACTGATTGTACTCGATCAGGCGGAGTCCGCTCTCTATGAGATACAACAGGAGATTCAAAACTGTAGCAATAGAGGGCGTTTTACTTTTGTAGTGGGTAATATCCGTAATGAGTCATTCATGCAACGGGTATTTGAAAAATATCGACCGAATTATGTATTCCATGCCGCGGCTTATAAGCATGTGCCACTGATGGAGGAAAATCCATACGAAGCCGTGATGACAAATGTGTGGGGGTCCTGTAATGTGGCTCTACTGGCAGATAAATATGCCGTGGAGAAATTTGTAATGGTCTCGACGGATAAGGCGGTAAATCCTACGAATGTAATGGGGGCTACCAAGCGTGTCGCAGAGATTATCGTGTCCTGTATCAATAGTGAATCCAAGACGAATTATATCGTGACGCGCTTTGGCAATGTGCTGGGGTCGAATGGTTCGGTTATCCCCTTATTTGAAAAGCAGATGTTGAAAGGGGGGCCGCTCACGATTACGCATCCGGATATAACACGTTATTTTATGACTATTCCCGAAGCCTGTCAGCTGGTGCAGGAGGCTGGAGTGATGGGTAAGGGAGGAGAGGTTTTTGTTTTTGATATGGGACAGCCCGTCAAAATCATGGATCTGGCAATACAGATGATACAGCTCAAGGGCTATAGTTATCCAGAGGATATCGATGTAGAGGTGATAGGATTGCGTCCGGGAGAAAAGATATTTGAAGAACTACTGGCTATGGATGAGCATACGGAGAAGACACATCACGAAAAAATCATGATCGCTAAGGTGAATCCCCATGATCTGCACCTGAAGCGGGCGAAAATAGAAGAACTCTGTGATCTGGTAAAAGCGGCGGATCCGGAAAAGCACAAAATGGATCTGGTACAGCTGATTAAAGACATCGTGCCGGAATATAAGTCCCAGAATTCGGTTTTTGAAAAACTGGATGCATAAAAAGGCATTTGCTTAGCAAATGCCTTTTTAAATTGAGTGCCTGATTAATATCCGGGATTCTGTTTTAATCCAGGTTCTACTTTTAGGCTGCTCTCATGAAATGGCCATAAATAGTTGAATGGTTTGAAAGACCTGTCTTCTATCTTCAAAGATTCTAATTGACCGTTTACTAGTCTAGTGTGACCATATATTGGTTGGTTGAGTACTGTCTCTGCGATTTTCCAGCGAAGGATATCGTCGTAACGTAATCCCTCACCGGCAAATTCAATTCTGCGCTCATTGCGGATTAGGTCAATCCATTGTTGCTGTGATTTACTATTTAATGTGACATCCGCTATGGTCATATCTAAGCCTCCTCTACGGCGTATGTCGTTGATGCATTTTTTTGTTAGATCGTCCACATCATTCTGCATAATCTGAGCTTCGGCATAAGTTAATAGTACCTCAGCGTAACGGATTACACCAAACTCCATTTCTCCGGAGGCACGGGAATAGTCAGCCGGGTCTACAAATTTTTTAAACCAGTATCCTGATTTCCCAGCTCGGATTTTTTCATAGGAATAAGTGCTGTTTGGATCATAGATGTTGATCACCTCTCCGTTGAAAGTGTCTCCATTAGAAATAATACTGCTTGCAAATCTCGGGTCGCGATTGAGTTTAGGGTTTAACTCGTATTCTTGTTTGGTATGTAAAGGGCACTGGTCGATGGGCCTGCCTTGTAATGTCCAATAGGAGTCAACTAAGGCTTTGACAGGTACGAGATAGGCTTGTCCTGTACCAGTTTTGGACTGCGGAGCTAAGTTTGTGAATGAAAATGTAGCTGCTGAAGGATGGCTTTCTTTGTTGAAACGGATGATATATTCTTTATTGATCTTGTCTCCAGAGTAGTTGAATAGATTACCATAGTTGTTAAAAAGCTCATACTTCTTGCTGTCCATAATTTCTTTAGCTAGACGAGCCGTGCGTTGATAGTCTCCGTTGTAAAGCGCATAACGCATAATGAGAGCCTTAAAAGAATATTTGTTGAACATATACGCATTGGTCGTATAGGTGTCTTCTGGTAGGCTGTTTGCAATATCTTCTGCTAAAGGAAAAAGAGTGGATAGTATTTCCTCTTTAGATTTAGCGGGCTGAAGAGCCGTGGATAAATCGGCAGGCTCTAAGAAAAATGGTACATTGGCATATCGACTGGTCAATTTGAAATAATGCCAACAGCGAAGGGCTTCTAATATTCCCTTGTATTTAATACGAATGGATTCGTCCTCAACAAAGGGTTTGTCGATGTTTGCAATAAAGGTGTTCAAACGCCCCAGATGCTTCATGTGTAGGCTGTAATAATAGTTTACAGTGCTTGTGTTGGAGTTGAGGTTGCCATTTGCTATGGACTGATGGTTGTCACCCGCAGATCGGCTGTATGCATTGTCAGATTTTCCTTCTTCCATATAGAAAAAATTGGATCGGACTGTAGCGCTATTGGCTGTGTTGGTAAATACGTCTAAGTAGCTGCTGTAGACAACCCGTAGGATGTCTGCCTCTGTACTGAAAAACTCTTCAAAATTGGTCGCCGTTGGGTCGGTTTTGTCAAGGAATTTTTCGCAACTACTGAGACTCAGACCAGCAGATGCCATAAGTATGTATATAAGTTTTGATGTTTTCATTTTTTTGGATTCAAAGGTTAAAATATAGAGGTCCGAATACCTAATGTATAAGTTGCCATACGTGGATAACTACCATTGCCATCGTATTTGTCGTCACCATTTACAATTCCGACACGTTCAGGCTCTAACCCCTCCCACTTAGTGAAAGTAAAGGCATCTTGTATGTTGATATAGAAACGGGTGTTTTTGAAACTCTTTCCGATATTTTTTACAGTATAGCCTAACTGTATCATCTTGATTCGGAAGTATGAGGCGTCACTCAGCCATACATCACTAAGGTATGTGTTGGTGCTGGTACCTGTCCATACTCTTGGAAAGCGACTGTTAGGAGTTTGTGCTGTCCAGCGATTGTCTGCATAATATTGCATTGGGGCACCTAGGGCATTTGTAGCATTATCTACCAATACAGGGAAGCCCTCCTGGCCACGGACCCAGCCTAGACGACGGCCTACTCCTTGTCCAAGTACTGAGAAGTCCCAATTTTTATAGCTTAAATCTAGATTGATAGAATAATTTAGATGTGGGAATGGATCTCCAAGGTTAATACGGTCAGCGTCGTTTATAACACCATCTCCATTTTGGTCAACGTATTTGATATCCCCTGGCAGGGTGTTAGCCATTTTGGCTGCTGTATTATTGACATCGTCTATATCCCGGAAAAATCCATTGCTCTGAAAACCATAGTAATTGTCCAATGCGATACCTTTGTACCAAATCTTGTCATTGGTATCATTAAATATTAACGTATCTGTTGCGCTGTGGCCGGCTTTTAGAACTTCATTTGTATTGTCAAAGAATGACCCGCCTATGCTATAGTTTACGTTTCCGATTTTATCGCTCCATTTGGCTGATAGTTCATATCCTTTATTCTTGACTTCGCCGATGTTGACAGCAGTAGTCAAAGTGTGGGATCCGGTAAGAGGAGGGACAGGGAATAGATCGTAGATCAGGTCATAGGAGAATTTATCGTATATTTCGGCAGTGAATGATAGGCGGTCTTTTAATGTGCTGACATCGAGACCGATATTCCATTGTTTTTGTTTTTCCCAAGAGAATTCGTAATTAGGTACGCGCATGGTCCAGCCATATTGATTGACGACTTCTTCCCAAAGATAGGGTTTGACGTTCTCATTGCCGATAAGTCCATAGGACGCACGGACCTTTAGGTTGGAAATAGCACCACTGTTCTTAAGATTGCTGAAAAAAGCTTCATTATGAGCGTTCCAAGCTAAAGCACCTGAAGGGAAGAATCCCCATTTGTGTCCAGGAGCAAACTTACTGCTGCCATCGGCCCGAGCTGTAGCTTCCAGAATATAACGGTTGTCGAATGAATAATTGAGTTTACCAAAGAACGAGGCTTTGGAGATTTCATTGTAGTCTGTGAATATGTGATTCATGACCTCAGTTCCAGCTGTAAAGTAGATTTTATCCTGTCCCTGACGTAGGTCATCCGTGTAATTTACTAAAGCGCGGGCAGTTAGCTGGCTTTGGCTTACGCCTTGTTCTGCTTTAACTTCATTAGTGGTTATAGAAATTGGTTTGCCTGTGATATCAAGATATTTAAATGTGCCCCGTTCGCTTTTTTCTGAAGATTTACTGATCATGTAGGAGACATTCCCCTCAATATTCAACTTACTGTTGATATTATATCTAGGGCGAAGGTTGATTGTGCTTCTGTCTTGCATATAATTTTTAACACCACCACGATTAATTCGCGCAACAGGATTAAGGTCGTTGTGTAAAATATAATGTTCGGGGAGGTCTGTGTCATAGTAAACCTGTTGGGTGGGATTCATCCGCCAAGCGATTTTATAAAGTCCATGTCCGTCATCATTGGCGAGCAGACGGTCATATTGTAGTTGTTGGGCTGAAAAATCCGCCAGAAGGGAAAACTTATTCGCGATATTGATATTGGTGTTGAAGCGTGCTGAAAACTTTTGACTGCCTTCAATATCATTGAGCCCGGTTTCCTGTAGGTGGCCAAGCATCAAGTTGAAGGTCCCTACTCCTCCTCCTCCCGAAATATTAGCGCTCTGATTGTGTACCATAGAGGTTTTAGGCATTACTTCCTTTACCCAGTCTACAGTTTTTATTTCGCCAGAGACAGCCTTTTGTATGTCTTCGTCGGTATATATGGTGTTTTGTCCTTGGTGAATACGGCCCTCATTATTGAGACGCATGTAATCTGCTGCATTGACAAAAGTAGGAAGGTCGATAGCCTTATTGAAGCCGGACCATGCGTTGATGTTAACTTTAAACTGGCCAGTCGTACCACGTTCTGTTTCGATAATGATGACACCATTGGCTCCTCGTGAACCGTACATAGCTGTTGAAGCCGCATCCTTAAGTACGGTTAAACTCTTTATCTGATTGGGATCAAGATCTGTTATTGGCTGTTCCATTCCATCCACAATGACTAGAGGATCAGATTTTTGGAGTGTACTTACGCCTCGGATATTAATGCCTCCAAATGAACTCCCTGGCAGTGAAGTGCCTTGGAGCATGGTAACCCCAGGAATGGTACCGCTGAAAGCTTGCTGCATTTTCAATAGCGGACGAGTTTTTGTCTGTTCCATGTTGAGTTGTGCTACGGACGATGCTACGTGTTGTTTATCCACAGCATTGTATCCCATCACGACTACCTCATCTATACCCAGATTGCTCTCGGCTAGAATGATATTTAATTTTTTGCTTTCTTTGACTGCGACTTCTTGACTTTCATATCCAACTGCACTGATTATCAGAATAATTGAAGAAGAACTTGATTTGATGTCAAAGTTTCCCCCTGCATCAGTTTCTGCTCCAATGTTAGTGCCTTTGATTAAGATAGAAGCATTTGGGATAGGACGGTTGAGATTGTCCTTCACTGTGCCTGTTAATGTCAGGCTACTCTGTGCAGATGCTCCGACGATTAAGCACAAAGTGGTAAAAAAGAGTAATAGTCCTCTCATAGATAAACGGATTAGATTAATATAATTTAGATTATTTTCTCACATAGATAATGAAAACAAAAGATATAGTAATGAAACGAAAGCGTGTTTGTTAAAAAAATATATTAACTGTACTTGTTTTGTTCATTTTTTAAGCTGATATACAATGATTTTAATGCTTCATTATCTTTTTGTTAAATTTTCGAAATGTAACAACGTGAAATGAAAGTGAGTGGTCCGCTCGGCGATAATTTTATTGAAGGGAGGTTGTTACAGCTAGTAATAGGGGGAGGGTTTTTGAAAAACTGGATGCATAAAAAAGGCATTTGCTAAGCAAACGCCCTGATGCTAGTACACCGAATTATACTTGAGATTAGTCCTGGTGTTTTAATGTTTTAAGATCATTAATCAAAATCGAAGAAATCAGATAGAAATGATTTCTTTTTCTTTGGGTAACGCTGATTATAATCGTTATCATCTCTCGGATCACGATAATCGCGATCATCATGACGATGCTCGGAGCGATCATGGTAGTTGTCGCGAGGGCGCTCCTGGGGCCGTGCTGCGGTAGGAGCCTGGTTCTGAGAAGTAGCATAATCCATCAGCTTATCCAGCTCGCCCCGGTCAAGCCAGATACCGCGACAGCTTGGGCAATAATCAATCTCGACCTGATGGCGCTCAGTCATTAGTAGTGTTTCGTTACAGTTAGGACATTTCATAGTCTTTATTTTTATTTCAAATAGTATCAATCCAAACAGCAAGCTATGGATTTTGAGCGAAATCTGTGGTAAACACGATAGAAATTTACCTTTTTTTAACACGTTAGGGCGACCGACTGTTGAGTCGCGAGGGAGGGAAGATATTCTTAGATTATTTACGCCCGATATAGTCGAAAAGCAGGCAATACAAAAGAATTTCTTTGTGGTGCTGTTTTACGAACTGGCGCAAAAATTTCATTGCTAATACGAGTTGATTGCTGATGGTGGCAGGAGAAATGTCAAGGGACTCACTGACTTCTTTATAACTTTTGCCTTCCATTTTGCAGAGCTTAAATATCAACTGTCGCTGCGGGGGTAATTGCTCGATAGCTGATTCTAAAATTTTCCATTCTTCTTTGCCGATGTAACTCTCCTCCACAGATAATGCCCTGTGCTCTTCGCTGGAGACAATAATGGTGTCATGCATGACCTGGGTCCTTAAATTTCTCCGCAAGTGGTCTATAGCCATGCTGTTAGCGGCTTGCATAAAATAGGCATAGAGGTTCTTATCCGGATCTATCTGTTCCCGCGCTGTCCAGACCTTGATGAAGATATTGTGTAAGACCTCATCGGCATCATCGGGATCCTTCACAAGGTATAGGATACGTCGGTATAAGGGTTTGGAAAAAGTACAGTATATAGACTCGAACGCTTTTTTATCACCTCCGATAAAAGCAATGCATGTGGCGTTGTCTATAGTGTGTTTGTACATTGTAATGGTTAGCAGAATAATACTCTTGTGAATTTAGTCGAATTTATCCTTTAAAAAAAATATATTTTTTTCTGAACCGGATAGTGGGTTTATCGATCTCGTGCGTATACATTATAAAGACTAGCCAAAGAGGACGCTTATATGATAAACCAAAAAATAAAAAATTTATTGGAAAAACACCTTTCGGATGGATTGACTAGAGTAGAAAGGGAAGAGCTGATGGTTATGTTAGACTACCTCTCGGACGAAGAGGTGGCGAGGCTATTGAATGGTATCGAAACACCGGACTTCTATACAGCAGAGATTCCGGAAGAGGAAATATCGCACCGTCTGGACGGAATCAGAAATGAATTATTCGAAAGGGATAAGGTAACGGTAGGGAAGGAACGTCGTACGCAGCCTATGTGGAGGCGTGTGTCTCAGATCGCAGCAGCAGCCTGTCTCTGTATCGCTATGGGATGGAGTTTATACCAATGGAAGTGGCAACCGAAGGTGGAGGATCTGATGGTAATCGAGAGTAGGGATATTAATCCGGCGGAACCAATGGCATTGATTACACTGGCTACAGGTGAAACTATCCGTGTGGACTCGGCTGAGGTAGGTCTAATATATAGTAAAAATGGGTTGAATGTCTATAAAAGTGAAGATGGACAGATTATCTACAAGGATAGTACGGGTACAGAGGATATACCGAGCTATCTGACTATACATACGCCGAAGGGCGGATTTACGAAGCTGAGGCTGGAAGATGGCACTTTGGTAGCGCTGAATGCGGCCTCGTCTATACGGTATCCGACTAGTTTTAAATCGGATAAACGCGATGTATTTGTGGAAGGAGAGGCTTTCTTTGAGGTACAACCGGATAAGGAAAGGCCGTTTAGGGTGCATTCCCAAAAACAAACTATCGAAGTATTGGGGACTTCATTCAACTTGATATCCCAAGAGAAATATGCTAAAACCACATTAATAGAGGGGAGGGTCAAGATTGTAGCAGAAGGTAAAGACTATTTCCTAAAGCCGGGACAACAGGCCGTGGTAGCAGATGAGGTGGAGATTGCAGATGTCCATACAGCCAGTTCTGTTGCTTGGAAGAATGAACAGTTTGTATTTGATAATAGTTCTTTTAAAGAGATACTACGGGAAGTGGAAAACTGGTACGATGTACAGATGGTATTTTTTGATCAGGACCTGGACGATTTGCAGTTGTCCGGGATGGTATCCAGAAATGTAAAATTGTCTGAACTGTTAAAAGTATTAGAAATGAATACTAACTACAAATTTGAAATTAAAGAAAGGAGGGTTCTTGTAAAACGCGACGTGACGAGGTAGTAAAAAACAAAACTGGAGGTGTTCCAGCACCCCCAGTAGACGGTTTAAAAACGTTGAATGACTAATTACAAATTTTTTTAACCAGTACAAATATAAGGAATGTATACATAACTCCTTATAGATGTGCTTAAATCACAATTATGAAAAAACGAAAAGTGATTGTGTCCGCCTATGAATCTGAAAATAGGCAAAGGACCATGTTCGCTCTAAGTTATCCTACACTTTTAGCAATGAAATTAACTACAATGCTTGTGCTCTTGTTTTGTATCCAGGCCTCTGCCAGCAGTTTTGGACAACAGGTGACACTCCATCTCAAAAAGCAACGGCTACAGGTGGCTCTGAATGAAATTCAGAAGCAGACAGGCTATAGCTTTTTGATGAACTCGAGCCATTTTAACAACGCCAAGCCGGTAACGATAGAGGTGAATAAAGGGCAAATGAGGGAAGTGCTTGATGAAATATTTGCAGATCAACCTTTTAGTTATATT
>JAITLW010000225.1 GCA_031277715.1 Sphingobacterium sp.
TTCCAGATTCTCTACCGCTTTGGATGCATCTAGCTGTGTCTGTAGGTAATCTTTGAATTCTTTTTCAACCTCTTTAGCATAAGAAGCATCGATTGAACCTTCATCGATTAGTTTTTTAGCATATACCTCTTTCGGGTTAGAATGCTTTTCAATCAACTTATAAAGCAGTGGCTGTGTAAACTTAGGCTCATCCGCTTCGTTATGACCATAACGACGGTAACATAATAAATCGATGAAAACGTCTGTTTTATATTTTTGACGGTATTCTACCGCAAGATTGATAGCATACACTACGGCTTCTGCATCATCCCCATTGACATGGAATACTGGTGAAGAAGTAATTTTAGCAACATCGGTACAATATGTTCCAGAACGGGCATCTTTATAATTGGTAGTAAAGCCAACTTGGTTGTTAATAACAATATGAATTGTACCACCAGTTTTGTAACCGTCCAGTTTAGACATTTGTGTTACCTCGTAAACGACACCCTGACCAGCAACTGCTGCATCTCCATGGATCAATATAGGTGCTATCTTAGACGAATCACCATCATATTTCATGTCGATTTTTGAACGAACCATTCCTTCAACAATTGGACCTACTGTTTCCAAATGCGAGGGGTTAGGTGCTAACGACAAATGTATGTGTTTTCCTTTATCGGTTGTTATATCCGAAGAGTAACCCAAGTGGTACTTTACGTCTCCACCAAACTGTAGTTCAGGATCTTCTTCTTTATACATTTTACCTTCAAATTCAGATAAAATAGTCTTGTATGGCTTACCCATGATATTGGCCAATACATTTAAGCGGCCACGGTGTGCCATACCGATCATAAATTCTTGAAGACCTAAGTCAGCACCTTTCTCCATAACAGAGTCCAAGGCAGGGATTAAACTCTCAGCACCCTCTAGAGAGAATCTTTTTTGACCCAAGAATTTGGTGCCTAAGAAGCTTTCAAAAACAACCGCTCTGTTCAGTTTTTGCAGAATACGTTTTTTCTGCTCTGGCGAATAGTTAGGCGTATTGCGATCCGCTTCCATGCGATCCTGCAACCATTTTATTTTTTCAGGGTTACGGATGTATTTAAATTCCGCTCCTATAGAACGGCAATAAGTATCTTCGATAAGTTGACGAATGTCGCGTAGTTTAGCAGGGCCTAAGCCAATTTCAATACCTGCATTGAATACCGTATTCATGTCTGACTCCGATAGACCAAAAGTCTCCAGCTCTTTGCCAGGATAGTACTTCCGACGCTCACGGACAGGGTTAGTGTGTGTAAACAAGTGTCCACGGTCTCTGTAGCCGTGAATCATGTTTAGTACATTGATTTCTTTCAACGCATGTTCTGAAACATTTTCGGTGTCGATGTTGACACCTTCAGCGCCTTGACCAAAATCAAAACCCTCAAAAAATTTTTGCCATCCAAAATCTACCGAATTCGGATCTTGCTTGTACGCTTGATATAAGCCATCGACGTAGCTCGAATCGGCGTTACTCAAATATGTCAATTTATCCATTTACTTTTGATATAAGTCTAAAGAATTTGCCAAATTTAGGAATTAAATAGGAGTTTCGAGTACTGAAATTGAAGTTTTTGTAGTTAAATAGTGTCAATTTAATAGCTGTAAATTTAAATGGCTCACTTGGATAAGTTGCACCTTGTTTTATCTTAAACGGCTAGCTTCGCATATTCAGTTTTAACTTTGTCCCAATCTCCTGTAGATTTATTATTTTTAATGCTCGTTCCTTGACCTGCCATATGCGCCCAAAAACCATATATGGTCGCTGGTGCATAGTCTACGAGTTGTTGTTCGAACCAAGCGGCTCCAGCAAGCCAGCTCTCATTAAGCTCATAAATAAGGTGTAAAGCTACTATTTCCCGTTCTCTACGCGTCAATCTTCCTGTGGTATTCAGTTTAGACATCAGATTATTTACAGTTTCACAGGAGGTTTGACCTTCTGTCCATAACGTTAATGAATTATTGTTCGGTAACCGCTGGTTGCTTTTGAAATAGCAGTTTGGATACTTTTTTAGCATAAACCGAAAATAATCCCTTACCATTAGATTTTCTAAGAAGGTGTTAATTCCTTTTTTGTTCTTTGGTGTAGTATTGTTTTTGAGAAAATGATAGGTGTAAGCAGGAGAGAGCACACCTAGTGCAAGGTAGGGGGATAGCTCCGTGTAGCTTTCCATATTCATTTCCGTTTCCTTTATCAGGTCGTTTAGCTTAGCGTTTGCTGCTGATTCTCCAAATTGAGGCGTTGTGTTCGATAGATCAAAGGGAAACGTCGTCTTCTCTAGATGAGGAGGAAGGTTTACCTGTTCTACATCTGCTATACAGCCACGAACAAAGCTCTCTTTTGTTACTTTTTTACGAAATGTATTGAAGTCATTTGGTATGTCTCGAATAGGAAAAGGTAAGTCTTCCTTATGGTACAAAGTGTGTCCAATAAAGTGACGTAAATTTCTTTTCACTTTCCACAGTTCTTCTTCTACTAGTTCGGAGATGTCTGTTTCGCGTTTTGCTACTTCACGGTGATGGTACACTTCGTCAGCATCGTATTTTTGCACCAGCTGGGGTATAATCTGTTCCGGATACCCCTCATAGGTCAGCAGATCTCCTCCCAAAGATTGAAGTTTCTCTTTTAGAGAAAAAACAGTCTGAGCGATATAGTCTGCTCGAAATTCTCCGGTGTTCTTAAAACCAAATTTGTTCTCTTGGTAATAACGGGGGTCGAAAATATAAACTGGAATAATAAAATCTGCTTTCTGAATAGCACTTTGCAATACCTCATTGTCATGGGTACGAAGATCATTCCTAAACCAAACTAAAATAACCTTTTTGCTCATTTACCTACCACGTACTTATTTAGATTAAATTCAAGTTTTGTAAAGATATTACATTTACCGGATTGTAGGATGGGCAACCTTGAATATTTACAATATTCAAACAAAGTGAGAGTTTACTTAGTCGAGGGAGAATTTTTAGCTTTTTTTAACGAACTGATAGTGAAGAGTCTCTTATTTTTGCGAAAACAAAATATTGAAAAATAAGCTTGTTCCTAATGAATAGGTTATTTAATGTATAGAATAGGATGATGAATTTATTGCTGTGTGGATTGAACTCTTATCTTGGGCGCGCTGGATTGACCTATCTGCCCGGCGAGGGATATCATGTTCATGGGGTAGTTCGGGACCTAGATCTTTTGAAAAGAAAAATGGAAACTCCTGTTGATGCAACTTTGCACTCCGTAGATTTGATAAAAAAAGAGAGGTCTTTTTATAGTTTTAGTGTCGAGGGAATAGAATTGTCAATATATTTTGCGCAGATACCCAATCAAAGGGATGAACTTGGTGTCCAATATGAATTGTTGTCTCTCCGAAACTTTGTTTTTCTTTCACAGCGTAATGGGTGTAATCGTATCATTTATGTCGGTAGAACTTCTGATAAAAACTATCTGAAGGCTGTTGAGTCTCTTTTTGTAGAGTTAGGAGTGGTATATACTATTCTCCTAAAAGACTTGGCGGTTGGTTTGGGGAGTTCTTTTGATTTGTTTATGAAAGAAGCGCTGAAGAATAGGTATGTATATCTCTATTCCCGCCTGGGAAATATGAAATTTCGGCCGATTATATTATCTGATGTTTTTTCGTTTATAAAAAAGGTCAACTGGAAAGAACGCTTTATTAATCAATGTTTGGAGTTTGGGGGTGAACGAGTGATGACTATCAATGATTTGATACAATGGTACATCAATAAGAGTGGTGAAATAAGTAGGTCTAAGGTTTTTTTAATCCCCAGTAAGAGAATTTCGATATGGCTTAATAAATTGCTATATGGGATAGACAGTGAAGTGTATGAGGATTATCTTCTAGGGATTATGGGAGGGAGTGTGTCGGATAATTCATTATGGCAGCAACAGGTCGATTTTAAACCACTACCTATCAAAGAAAGCTTCAGCTTTACACTCTAACGTGTTTTTTTAGCAGAAATATTCTGCTATTTTTGTTGTTCACTTAAGCAAAGATATGGGATACTCTAGTTTAGCGGCTTGTGTTGCCGATTTGGAACAGCATGGACATTTGGTACGGGTAAAGGAAGAAGTCGATCCCTATTTGGAAATGGCCGCTATACATATGCGTGTCTTTGATGCCGAAGGCCCAGCGCTGTTGTTTGAAAATGTGAAAGGGTCCGAGTTTCCTGCAGTGTCCAACTTGTTTGGTACGTTAGACCGTTCGAAGTTCATGTTTCGGGATACACTAACCCATATTAAGAAATTAGTAGACGTAAAGATGGATCCTACAGCTGTGCTGAAAAATCCGTTTCAGTATATTGGTTCTTCTGCCGTGGCTTTAGGTGCCTTACCTTGGAAGAAGAAGTCGAATGCGCCTATTCTTTATGGTAAAACCCAAATCAGTAAGCTTCCCCAGATTGTGAATTGGCCGATGGATGGAGGGGCTTTTGTGACGATGCCTCAGGTATATACCGAGGATGTTACACAGCCTGGTGTTATGAAAGCCAATCTGGGAATGTATCGCATACAACTTTCGGGTAATGACTATATCCAAGATCAGGAAATAGGACTTCATTATCAACTACATCGGGGTATTGGTGTGCATCAGCAAAAGGCAAATGCTTTAGGCCGTCCGCTGAAAGTAAGTATATTTGTTGGAGGTCCCCCGTCACACCCGCTATCGGCTGTGATGCCATTGCCCGAAGGACTTTCCGAAATGATATTTGCCGGCGCATTAGGTAATCGTAGGTTTAGATACTTCTATGATGAGGAGGGGTTTTGTATCTCTGCAGATGCAGACTTTGTGATTACAGGCACAGTCTATCCTAATGAGAACAAACCAGAAGGTCCTTTTGGGGACCATATTGGTTACTACAGTCTTACCCATCCATTCCCTTTAATGCGGGTTCATAATGTTTATCATAAAAAAGATCCTATTTGGTCCTTTACAGTGGTTGGACGTCCTCCGCAAGAGGATACCAGCTTTGGTGCTTTGATTCATGAGATCACGGGAAGCGCTATTCCTAAAGAGATTGCAGGGTTGAAGGCAGTACATGCTGTTGATCCGGCAGGAGTACACCCTTTGCTCTTTGCGATAGGACGAGAAAGCTATACCCCCTATCAAGAAGTAGATAGGCCACAGGAAATTTTGACCATTGCCAACCAGATCTTAGGGAAAAATCAATTAAGTCTAGCGAAATATTTGTTCATAACAGCGGATGAAGATAATCCGCAACTTGATATTCACGATATACCAGGTTACTTAAGCCATGTGCTCGAGCGCATAGACTTAACTCGGGATTTGCATTTTCATACCAATACTACAATAGATACGTTGGATTATTCGGGAGATGGCTTGAATGCAGGCTCCAAAGTGGTGTTTGCTGCCGCAGGCTCTAAAAAACGCACATTGTTGACGCAGATGCCAGTTCATCTGGATTTGCCAAGACCGTTTAATAAGGCAAAGCTCGCTTTACCAGGAGTGTTGGTTTTAGAAGGCGCAACCTTTACAACCTACGAAGAGGAGCAGACTGTTCTAGCAGCTTGGTGTGAAGCTGCTAAAGAAGTTAATTTTGATGGGTTTCCTATGCTGGTGTTAGCCGACGATGCAGGTTTTGCCGCTGAAAATGTTAATAATTTTGTATG
>JAITLW010000296.1 GCA_031277715.1 Sphingobacterium sp.
AAATACCAATAACGGTTCTATATCATAGTAGTATGAAACCTCATTCTCAGTACCTGAGTTGTACTCATATTTATCCTCTGTCGCTTGGAATAGCAAAGAAGCTATCTTTTCCTTTTTAGCAGTATTTACTGCGGCAACTACACTATTCTCGTTTAATGCTTTAGCAAGAGCTGTATTATACTCTTTTTGATGTTTTTCGTAAGCAACCTTATACAGCTTGTCCGCTTTACTTAGTTCTCTGTAGTATTCTGATTGTGCCTCTTTAAAAGCATCCAAGTCGTTGTAATCTTCATACTTAGGCTGCTCTTTTTTATATTGGAAGTCCTCCCGACGTGGCTCTGTCTTATCTAATGGTTTAACAATACTGTTTACTTTTGCAAAGTCAATCTGTCCCGCCATTGTAATGTCTCCTACAACGATATTAGTGTTGGTTGTTAATAAAAAATCTGCTGGGTCAACTTCGTCATTTGTCAGTTTATCATACGAGATATTGTCAAACGTAGAATTTCCTGACGCCGCAATCAAAGTTTGCCCATTTTTAGCGAAAGTAAACTTAACGGTAGCAGCTTTGTTATCATTATTAATTTCAGTTTGTGCACTATAAGCACCTATAGTCATCTTAGCCAACGCTGATTTCGGAAGATTGTCACCGTGGTAGTCGAATGTAGAGGTAAGTTCAAGCGCATTTTTACCTCCGATAGTCAATGTACCTAGAACTGACGCTGGAAGTTCGTAGATTCTTTCCACGTCTGTGCTGTGGCTTTCCCAGTTTCCATTATTTTGTACATAATCATATTCGATATCTTTTTGCGTGAAGGTTTTTCCAGAGCTTTTATAGGTAAAAGCAAGGACAGCATCATTGCTCTTTCCTCCTTTGGTAGAAGGGAAATGGAACTCTATTTTATCGTTTGACGATGTTTTATCCCAAGTATCTTTCGTCGCATTGTATTTGTAGATACCGAAAGCATTACTTAGTTTATAAGTTTCTATTTTAGATCCTAGACTAGCTGCCTCAGACAAAGCTCCGCTAATTGCGGCAATCTTTTTAGTTGAAGTTCCTAATTTGGCTACCGCGTTTAATGTTGCCGATAATTCTAATTCAGGAAGATCGAGATCGCTAAGACTTTTTAGTGCGTCAAAAGCAGGCTCATTCGGAAGACCATTAACTTGTTTAACAAAATCTCTACCTTCAGATTCAACAAATGCTTTATTGGTAGCAACATCGTCTTTGTTGTAAGGTAGTTCGTAGATGTCATCCGGTTCCACTTCCGGATAGGATGATTTTTTACAGGCTGTAAAAGTTAATGCACCCGCAGTAAGGATTAATAAAGTTTTTCTCATAATATGAAACTAGTTTGAATTCGCAAATGTACAAAAAAAAGTGTATAATAATATTCCTCATTTTTAAATAGAGGAAATAGATTACAAATGGCACGTAATCAGTAATTATAAGAATATAGATAATAAATAAGTTGTGGTAGTTTTGTGTTTTTACGTTGATATAAAATAGACATGGATATAAAAGAAGTAGCCGCACAGTTAGCGCGTCCAGTAACGCTTAATGATTATATCGAGTACGGTAGCGTAGGGGCGGCTTTGGAAACAATAGATGGAAATATTTATACAGGTATCAGTATCGATACAGCCTGTTCCCTTGGACACTGTGCTGAGCATGGAGCGATTGCCGAGATGTTAAAACATAGAGAATACCAGATTAAGAGCATAGTAGCTGTTGATCGTTTAGGTAATGCGGTTCCTCCGTGTGGACGTTGTCGCGAGTTAATCGGACAATTGTCTTCCAAAAATAGAAACACGATTATTGAAGTGGGGAATGGAATCTATAAGACGCTGGAGGAATTGACTCCTTTTGACTGGAAAGCCAGTGACGGAAGAGTTTGGTAGTATTATTATAAAGAAAATGAGTTACAAGAAAGTCAATATCGAAAATTGGAAGAGAAAAGAACATTTTATCGCTTATCGTGGCGCTATGAAATGTGGTTTTAGTCTGACTGTCAAGATAGAAATAACACAAGTACTCTCCTTTATCAAGGAGAAAGGGTTCAAGTTTTATCCAACTATGATCTATTTGTTGTCTAAAGCCGTAAATAAGCATCAAGAGTTTAGAATGGCGATGAAGGATAAGGAGTTGATTATTTGGGACGAAGTACATCCTATCTATACCGTACTGCATACAGAGTCAGAAACATTTTCTGCATGGAGTGTGCCTTATGCTGCCGATTTTCATAGGTTCCTCGACGATTACGCGAAAACTGATGAAAAGTATAAAGGGGATTTAAGGTTTTCTCCACAGGTACCTCCAGAAAACCATTTTAATGTTTCGGCATTACCTTGGATAGATTTTGATGGGTTTAATCTTAACATCGCTGATTTTACCGATTATTTTGCGCCAAGTTTTACTATGGGAAAATATAAACAAGTAGGGGGGGAAATATTACTCCCATTGGCTATACAGGTGCATCATGCGGTATGTGATGGACTACATGTTGCAAAATTTATTCAGTCTTTGCAGGATTACTGTGATGATATTCCTAATCTATCTTAGTAGACTGTAACCTGTATTCTTTCCTGTTAAAGTGTATTCCTGTATAAAGGGAATACACTTTTTGTTTATAGACTGTTTATTTCGAGTAGACCAGGTTATTGAAGCTTATTTTAGGCTAGCGTGGTGCAGGGAGGGGGAATACTCAGAATATGGATGAAAAACGAGTAAGTAAGTAATAGTTAAAAAAAATCATAAAAAGCAAAAACAATATCATGGTATGGTTGTTATGTTATTGTAGTTAGTCTATCTACTGGTATTAACTACGAGAAACAATAAAACTGAGATTTAATACAATTTTTTAGAGTGAGTTTGGGATGCACAGGACATATTGCGGTAGTATGTACAGTGTGTCTCCGGCTAAGGAATACACTACCAGAATAGGTACACTATTCTAAAACTCAACTTGGGGAGGTATAGAAGTCGCTTTCGTTACGATAGCGGCTTCTGCCATTTTATAGACTTTCTCTCTTGTAAAGCATTTTTCCAGCTAAGATCTGTTGTATAGTATTTAGCTAGCGCTTTTTTTACTTTTAGGTTTGCCCTGCATGATAGTTTGATAAGAAGCTGTAAATGCCGACAAGCTTTTGTAGCCCACCATTAAGGCAATCTGACTGAGCGTATATTGTTGAGTGTCTATTAATTCTATACTTTTTAATATCCGGATTAGTTGCGTGTATTTCTGAACCGTTATGCCAGTTTCCTGCTTAAATATACGTTGTAAGCTACGGACAGACATTGCTGCAAGCTCTGCAAGAATAGAAACATCAAAGTTATATTTATAATTTGTATTGATGTAATCACAGACCGGAGTCAGTCTTTGGTCTATAGGGATGGGGATTTGCAAGAATTCGTTTTCGTCACAAAAGTAGGGAAGACTATAGCACATCGCATTTAGAAAGGACGTATGCTCTTCATCTTGTTGTAGGCGTTGGTTCCATTTTGCGGCATAGCGAAGCATTTCTTTTAATACTGCCGGTGCTTTAAAAACATGTACCTCTCCATAAAATGGATTTTCAGGCACTGTTTTGAATAATATAAGCATAAGATTTACCGTTTTGGCATTTGATGTCGTACGATGCTCTCTAGCCGAAGGGATCCATATCACGTGGTTTTGGGGGACGAGATAGATTTGAGTGCCGATATGAAAATATTGGTACCCCTCTTCAACATAAGTAAGTTGGTATCGTATATGACTATGCTCATACTTATCATGTTCCCAATTGTTCTCATACCAAATATAAGCATCGGCTGGTATCGAATCCACCCCTAAGTTCTTCCAATTCGCTATAATTTCGTTATCCATATTGGCGCTTTGTATGTACTTTTTGGCAAAGTTAATAAAAATGCCATGACTAACTTTGCTTTTGTACTCCGAACAATATCGTTGGATGTCTAAAATTAAGGTATAGAAATGAAAAATAAAGTAAGTCTGCTGTTACTTAGTGTAGCCGTGATTATATTCGTAGGGGGAGGTTTGCGTGCCCCAATAACAGCTGTTAGTCCAGTCTTAAGTGAAATAATAGAGGTTTTGCAACTCAACAATCTGCAAGGGAGTTTATTGACCTCAATTCCTCTAATTGTATTTGCGACTTGTTCCGTACTGGTTAGTAAGCTGGCAGTTCGAGTCAACATACATTGCAGTTTGATCTATTCTCTCATTTTCTTAATTATAGGTCTCTACCTGCGCGTTTATGGTAATGTGCCTATGCTTTTTGTCGGATCATTTTTTATCGGATTAGGAATCTGTATTGGCAATGTTACTACACCTGCATACATTAAGAATCTCTTCCCTCAAAAAATAGGAGTTATGACTGGAGTGTTTTCTGTGGCGATGAATCTGACCGCTGCAACCGCCTCTGGTCTAAGCATCGCGATCGGAACGTGGACGGGAATGGGATGGAGAGGATCCCTAGGGATATGGATATTTTGGGCCCTCTTGGCGTTGCTAGCGGTTGGGTTAGAAACTTTCTTTGGAAAGAAAGAAACATCGACAAATAATAGCACTACGAAGACGCAACAAACATCTTTTAATGTCTTTCGCTCTAAGCAAGCCTGGTATATTAGTATTTTTATGGGAATACAGTCTCTTGTTTACTATTGCCTGGTCGCCTTATTGCCTATTGTTTTAATTGACTATGGTATGGCCAAAGAAGAGACTGGCGTTGTACTTTTGATTATCCAATTGGCTATGCTGCCTGTTTTATTTATCAGTCCAGTGATTGCGACCAGATTGAAAGACCAGCAATGGATGATTTATGGAGTAGGGGTATTGATGTTTATTGGTATCGCTATGTTAGTACTGCTGAAAGCTCAGTTTATTTATTTAGCCTCTGTTATTATAGGCGTCTCTAGTGGCTTAGCATTTAGTCTTTCTATACTGTTCTTTTCCCTCAAGAGTAAAACCATGGATGGTACCCTTAAGATTTCTGGCAAGGCCCAATCGGTAGGCTACCTTATTGCGGCTTTTGGACCACCTATCTTTGGTATGCTACACGATTGGGACAGCTCTTGGCAAAGCTCCTTTTACTTCTTGTTACTGATGATTGTCATTATGGTTGTATTTGGAAGAAAAGCCGCTAAGCCTCGTTTTATTGAAGAACACTAGGTATTCTTATCCAAATAACCTTGAGAAAAGTGCGTTTCAGAGTTTGGATTATCGAATTTATCGCGATTGTATTCTTGGGATTTGTTCTTAGGGATGGTCAGTGACTGCCAGTCCTCATTCCGGATTAGCTTCCCAAGGAATACAATCTGCCCGATATGATAGGGGTAATGGCTTAATTGACGATATACTGCCTCAGCTATGGTATGGGTTTGATTCCTGATTTTGACAGATTGCTCCATATTTGTTGCATCGATACCCTTCAAGGTCTGAAATAACACCTCCCAGGCCTTGTTCCACTCTGTGATCAGTATTGTCTTCTCGTATGTTCCGTCTGCGAATTCTTCGTCCCGATTGCGCCAGGATTTCTCCCCATCTTCCGTAAAAAAATTAGTGAAACGGGATAGAAGATTTCCTGTTAGGTGTCGCATGAGCATTGCTACAGAATTGCTTTCGGTACTTATTTTGAGATTGAGCTCTTCTTCCGATAGGCGTGAGATTGTTTTTTCAGCAACCATACGATAGTATTCAAATTGTTTAGTTATCCCTTGTAATTCCTGTATAGTCATATCGTTATTTTTTTGAGATACTGTATTTTTTTCGTGTAATTTCGATTGATAGAGGAGCCCCGGCTTTCGCGCCGCATTGTTAAGAGCAAGCCCGGTCCGCCGTTCGCAAACTTGCAGGTTGTTGCTGTAAGCTTTTGGCTAGGCTACCGATTTGCTTAAGGTCTAGTCGGAGCTGTTCCGACCAGGGTAAGCTGATACAGAGCCGTAAGCAGTTATGAAATTGATCCTGTAACGTGAAAATGCGTCCGGGTGATATACTTATCCCTTTTTTTAACACATAATGGTATAAAGTCTGTGTGTCAATCTCGTGGGGAAGCTCTATCCACAGCGTTAGTCCACCCTGTGGCCGGCTCACTTTAGTACCTACAGGAAAGAAATCTGCAATAGCCAGAGCATAATGCTGGTAGTTCTCCTGTAGGGTTTTGCTGAGGCGGCGGAGATGGTTGTCATACCTACCCGTCATTAAAAAGTTGGCAATAGCTTCGTTAACGACGGTGACAGAGGATAATGAATGTACCAGTTTCAGCCGTAGCAATTTCTCCTTATACTTGCCGGGAGCGACCCAGCCTACACGATACCC
>JAITLW010000120.1 GCA_031277715.1 Sphingobacterium sp.
AGAGTAGCTTTTGAGGTACTAGCAGATCGCCAGGAGCCGCCACATTAAACTCGGATAACCTTCCCCTTTCATTCGATCTTGTTGTTAATCCTAGATGTTTTTTAAAAGTAGCATCCCGGATTACAGGACGTCGCTTACGTTGATTAGATACAGATACCAGGGGCTGACTACGCACATAATACCCCGACTTAGGAACATTGTCTACAAGACCACTCAACACCAGATAGTCATAACCACTTTGTACCGTACTGATACTAAGCCCATACTGTTCTTTTAACATGCGTACAGACGGCAATTTGTAACCTGCCTTAAAAACACCGTCTTTTATATTCTGCTCTATGGTTTTCGTAAAAACCTCAAATTTATAAACTCCCATCTGTACCGATTATATTTACAGTTTCTGTACCTGTATCACAAACCTAAGAAATATAAATTTGTAATAAAAAGATACCGAGATGCAGGAACACCTCCCCATTCAAATACCTGAAGATTTACGCAAGCTGCCACTTAACGGATTAACCGCACTAAGTGAACAGATCCGTTCATTTTTAATAGACCATGTAGCCGAAAATGGAGGACATTTCAGCTCTAGTCTAGGCGTGGTGGAACTCACTATTGCATTGCATTATGTTTTTGATACCCCTGTTGACAAGCTGGTTTGGGATGTCGGACATCAAGCCTATGTGCATAAGCTCTTGACGGGGCGAAAGAACTTCTTTTACTCTAATCGACAATTGGGAGGCATCAGTGGCTTTCCCTGTAGAGAAGAAAGTGAGTTTGATGCCTTTGGAACAGGCCATTCCTCGACTTCAATAGCAGCAGCTCTGGGAATGGCGATAGCGGCACGTCACAAAAAGAACAATAAAAGACAGCATATTGCAGTGATTGGAGATGGAGCCATGACTGCCGGACTAGCTTTCGAAGCCCTCAACAATGTCGGATTTGAACAACCCAACATACTTATTATCCTCAATGACAATAACATGTCCATAGACAATAATGTGGGGGCCCTACAGAACTATCTCACTAAACTCACGACCGGAGAACAGTACAATGCACTAAAGTCTCAAGTCAAAAAAGCTTTCTCTATTCTACCCTCGGCAAAATGGTCTATTGATGTGCTCCGTAAACTCGAAAAGGCAATAAAGGGAGGTGTCTTACAACACAGCAATCTATTCGAGGCACTGAACATACGTTATTTTGGTCCAATAGACGGGCACGATATTGAAAAACTAGTCCATACCCTGGAAAAGCTAAAACATATTCCCGGACCAAAAATACTACATTGTATAACGACCAAAGGAAATGGCTATTTACCAGCCATGCAGGAAAAGGAAAAATGGCATGCTCCAGGTAAATTTGATAAGCAAACGGGAATTACACTTTCGCAAAAACCAAATTCTGACGATACCGTAACATTCCAAGAGATCTTTGGAAACACCCTTATAGAATTAGCAAAGGCCAATCCTAATATAGTAGCAGTCACCCCTGCTATGTTGTCTGGGAGTGCCCTCACAAAAATGAAAAAGGAAATGCCAGATCGTGTATTTGATGTTGGCATAGCCGAACAACATGCCGTGACATTCTCCGCAGGACTTGCAACCGATGGATTACGTCCTTTCTGTACCATCTACTCCACTTTTCTACAACGTGCCTACGATCAAATCATACATGACGTAGCATTGCAAAAACTAGATGTGGTACTCTGTATCGACAGAGCAGGTGTCGTTGGAGCCGATGGTCCTACACATCATGGTGCATTTGATATAGCTTATTTAAGATGCATTCCCAATATAATCGGAGCGTCACCAATGGATGCAACAGATTTTCGGAACCTCTTATTTACAGCACAGCATCACGACTGCAAAGGAACCTTTGCCATACGTTATCCTAAAAGTAATACCTCCCGCATCGAACTTCCTCCTCCTTTTATCCAAATTCCAATAGGAAAAGGACGCAAAATAAGCGCAGGAAAAGGTATTGCCATTCTCTCAATAGGACCTATCGGACAAGAAGTACAACAGGCATGTAGACAACTGCAAGACGACGGAATACAGGCTGCCCACTACGACTTACGTTTCTTCAAGCCCTTGGATACAGAACTTTTACATGAAGTATTCCAGCAATTCTCTTATGTAATAACTGTTGAAGATGGTAGTATTATCGGTGGGGTGGGTAGTGCTGTAATCGAGTTTATGGTAGAAGAGGGCTATCAAACGACAGTGAAACGACTAGGACTTCCCGATAGCTTCGCTACACACGGAACCATCCCAGAATTGCACCGACTGTACGCTTATGACAAAGACGCTATAGTCGATACAATAAAAGAAGTTTACATAAACCAATCTCAGCTTACGACCATTTTATAGTCCTAGTTGCCATAAATGTAGGTAAATAGCGATCCACCAAAAAGCGTGGATTAGGTTGTTCATCTTCCATAAAATCAGCAATGACAAAACCGGCATCCAACTGACCTCCGATCAAATCGCGTAGGGAATGTCCAAACACCAGAGGCTCGTTATTACTGATTTTGGCTTCCAAAAGTACAGGATCGAGGTCAGTAATATCTGCATAAGGTATTTTATAACGTGGACAAATTACGCCCTGATCCATATAGGACGGATTACGGTCTCCAATAAAAAGAACTGGATTATAAAAACTGGCTAGCAGCACACCGCCATTCTTCAGCACCCGATAGCATTCTTGCCACACTGAAATAACCTCAGGCACATAATGATTTGAAATCGGATGAAAAATGATATCGAATATAGCATCGTCAAAGACACTCAAATCGCGCATATCCCCCTCTACGGTAAGCAGATTCAAACTATCGCGATCAGCGACCATACGATCGTGCCCCAACTGCTCGGCCGAAATATCAAAGACTGTGACTTCTGCGCCCAGAGCTGCCAGTAAAGGTGCCTGCTGCCCTCCCGCCGACGCCAAACACAATATTTTCTTGCCTCTGACATCACCTAACCAACGTTTAGGCAAGGGCTGAGGTGTAAGATACAATTCCCAATTCCCCTTCTTAGCCTCAGCTATCAGTTCGGAACTGACAGGTTGCGACCAAGGACTATTTGACTGCGCTTGCTTATTCCAAGACGTCCTATTATGGTCCAAAAATGAGTTATCATCAATATCCTTTTTCATCTGCTCAGATTTAATTTTTAGTGGTAATAAAGCGATCTTATTTCAATTAGTTTCCACAACTAGAGACACAAATCACCAAGTTTTCATAAGTACCCCTCTTAAAAGTAACCTTTCAAAAGTAAGATTTATTTCCTTTCGAAAGCACATCCTGAACGCCCTGATTTCGTATATTTTTTATAAAACCATACATTATAGTACAAGAGATTAACTACCTTTGCCCCCATGAAAAAAATAGCAGATTACAGAAGACTATTGGACGTGGATAGCAAAGTTGAACTTAGCACATTGAAAGCTCGCTACCGACAAATCATGAAGGAATGTCATCCGGATAGATTTGCTAATGATCAAGAAGGCTTGGCTGCGGCAGAAGAGAAAAGTAAAGAAATGATAGAAGCATACCATTTTTTGGTAAGTATCTGTCCAGAAACCCTGAGCAATCAGCTTCCTATATATCAAGACACAATAACGAACTCAGCAATAGTGGACTTTGAATGGGAAAGCCAGGTATTGACGATTACATTTCTAAACGGTAGCAAGTACGAATATTTCAGTGTGCCGAAAAACGAGTATATTAAATTTGTCAATGCAGATTCGCCAGCTCGTTTTGCAAAACGTCACATATACCCCAAATACACATACAGAAATATACTGAAGACCACTGCTTAACATCATAAGCCCCATTATTTCAGCTTTTAACAGACTGAAATAATGGGACTAAATAAATGGTAAATAGCTGTCTAACGTTCCTTACCTCTAATCAGAGGCTAATTCAAGACGATTCAACTTGATATTGCTCTGCAGCTCACCAAAAGCAACTTTTCCTAAGCTACCCTGCATTTGCATTAAGACACCTACAATTTGTTGTCCTTTTACACGCACCCTATCTCCTTTCTTTAATGGCCGTATCGCTGGATCTTCCAAAACATTCTCTATAATCATGGCGTCAGTCAAATCTTCTTCGGTAATATCGACTTCAAGCATTTCAACACTATCCTGAACCTCCTCAGTAACCGTGCTTACCGGTGAGTCCGCCAAGACGAGATCTACATCACCTACCCTATCCGAAGCCTTTAATAGTATATCCTCGGGTAAGCCTATACGCCGTGCTACTTCAAAAGCAAAAGAACTTCCTGCTGTGCCTATGGACAGCTTATACAGAGGACGCATACCAACCATATCGTACAGCATCGCTGCATTTCTGACACCTTCTGCTTGATAGGCATAGCGTTTCAAATTCTGAAAGTGCGTGGTAATCAATCCAAAACTTCTTTTCGAATTAAACCGTTCCAATAATGTTTCAGCTATAGCACCACCTACCTGTGGTTCGGTCCCTCCTCCAAACTCATCGATAAGGATAAGACTTCGATCGTCGTGATGCGATAAGATGTTACGCATATGAGTGAGGTGAGAAGTATAAGTACTCAAACTACTTTCCAGACTTTGCCCATCCCCAATATCCAAAAATAGGCGTTCGAAGATACCTCCTTCGGCATTCTTACCAACAGGAATCAAAACACCACATTGAAGCATGTATTGTAATAAAGCCGTAGTTTTTAGACACAGTGATTTACCTCCAGCATTCACCCCCGAAATAATCAAGATGCGATGTTCTTCTGTAAGATAAATCCCTAAAGACTCGGCTCTCTTGTTTTCTTGCCGTAACTTCATATCCAGTAAAGGATGTATAGCCTGATGCCAATAAACGTGTGGTCTATTTTTCATCAATGGCATCGTCCCGTCTATACGTATAGCAAAAAGCGCTTTGGCTCGAATAAAGTCAATATCTCCCATAAAACTGTAAGCATGCATCAATGCCATAAGTTCTCCTCGTACCAAATTGGTAAAAACCGTTAGTAGACGAGCGATCTCCCGTCTTTCGTCGTTCTCCAATTCACGTAGTCTATGACAAGCTTCTACAACAGTTTCAGGCTCTATAAAAAAAGTCTTCCCACTACCGGAGCTATCCCGCACCACACCTTTAATCTTACGTTTATTAGATGCAGTGACTGGGATCAAGAAGTGCCCACCTCGCATATCCACATGCACATCTTTAGCCACGAGTCCCTGACTCTGTGCACTTCGAAGTGCTGCCTGCATACTTCTAGCAACATCTTTTTCCGCTTCTATTTTCCGCTTGCGGATAGAAGCAAGCTCACGGGAGGCATTGTCCCTAATCTGTCCAGTTTTATCAAGAAGCTTCCCGCCCTCCTCCAGTATAATAGGGAAAACAGCAACTTTCTCTGCCAGCTTCTTAAGTTCTGGATAAACACCACTTGTGGTCGGTAAAACAAAAAAGTCGACAATAGATGTTATCGTTTCTAAAGAATTCACTAAATCTCCCACCTCTTCGGCCGATAGCCAGGCAGACAAATCCCTGTCTACGCCAAACAGTATATGACGCATATCCAAAAAGTAAGTAGTAGGAAAATCCATTTTGGATTGGATGATTTGCACAAATTCATGTGTTTGTGTAAGGCGTCTCGTGACCGTGGCATAATCCCAAGAGAAAGACATAGCAAAAACCAACTCTTCCCCCATCGGGCTCAAACATTTAGCTACTATATGTTCACGGATTACGTCAAAACTCAACTTCTGTTCAAAGTTTTCCGGATAAATATTCATCTCAAATTCTAGTATAAAATAGCCTATTCTACAACATAAGTGCTGTAGATCGACAGTAAAAAAAATATATTATAAAAAATTGAGTGGGCCCATATCGAATCGGAGGTCCGATACCTTATCTCTCGACAAGAGATAGCAGTATAGCCTCGACACCCCTAGGTGTGGCATGTAAAATTGCGATATGGTAATTATACGGAAAGAAACGACATGACAGACATTACTTAAAAATCAACGACAAAGGTAACCTATTTTACAAAACTCTCCAAGTAGCAAAATTGAATTTAACGAGCTTGTTGCTTCTCATTCCCAAAAACCAAAGAAATCATCCATCTTATCGAATTCTGCTGCACTAGCCTTGTAACAATTGTATTTATTCCACTGCCTTTGTTTTAAAAATAATAAAAACCCACTAAGTTTACCCCGACTTTAGGACCACTTAGTTTTATTGCACAAAGCTATCGAATCCCATAAAACGATAAATATGACAATACTTACTTTTACACTGATTTTATTTCTCGGAACCTTCATTGCTGGATTACTGGGCTCACTCACAGGGTTGGGTGGAGGCGTTGTTGTTATACCACTCCTTACCTTACTATTTCATGTAGACATACGCTACGCCATAGGCGCAGCTTTACTAGCTTCCATTGCTACATCCTCTGGTGCAGCCACAGCATATGTAAAAGAGGGAATTACAAATATCAGGCTGGGAATGTTTTTAGAAATAGCGACAACAATAGGAGCCGTCGTAGGCGCACTGATAGCCATATACATGCCGACCAACACCATCGCTATAATTTTCGGTGTAGTGCTTATCTTTTCCGCAGTGATGACATTGCGGAAAAAAAACGAACATGCTTTAGAGGGAGGGTCTCCCCTAGCCGAAAAACTAAAACTCAATAGCACCTATCCTGTAGATGGTCAAAAAGTCCCCTACAAACTCACGAATATAGTCGGCGGGTTCTCTCTGATGGGGGTAGCTGGAGTACTATCAGGACTATTAGGTATAGGATCCGGATCCTTAAAAGTATTAGCCATGGATGGACTCATGAAAATCCCCTTTAAAGTAAGTACAACTACAAGTAACTTCATGATTGGAGTGACAGCAGCTGCATCTGCAGTGGTATACCTACAGAGGGGATATATGGACCCTGGGATTGCTTTCCCTGTTATACTAGGTGTACTGTGCGGAGCTATAACAGGGTCAAAACTTTTGAAAAAAATGAACCCAAAAACATTACGTTTGATATTTGCCGTAGCTATCACACTAGTCGCTTTACAGATGATTTATAATGGTGTCCAAAATAAATTCTAATCAATAGACAGGTCTATCCATCAACTGAAAGACTATAAATAAATATTATACATATGAAATATCCATGTGGTACGGACTACAAAAGCACGAATAATTGCAATGACTTCGTGAACTCGTTACACTTGGTTTGGATATTCCATATGACCATTGAAGAAAAAAAATACACATATGAAACAAGTATTCTCAAAAAATTATTGGAATGATAAAGATATATCCCTCTTAGTGGGACAAATTCTCCGTATTGGAGTTTTATTAGCATCCGTTACCCTAATAATAGGTGGTATGCTCTACTTAACAGTACATGGCAAAGATCCAATCCCTAATTATACCGAATTTATTGGAGAAACAAACGCGAATACCACTATATCAGGGATAATATCGGGCGTCATGCAAATCAATGTACCGCAGATTATACAACTAGGGGTTCTACTTCTCATCTGTACACCTATCGTTCGCGTTATTGGATCACTCGTAGGATTTATTATCGAAAAGGATACCATGTATATCATAATCACCCTGATTGTACTAACAGTAATTGTAGGAAGTATAATCAGTGGTCTGAAAGGATAAAACGAGGCATTATGTTAATATAATTTTAGCAAACCGCATTATACCCAAATTAAATACCATGTAACAACAATGAAACAAAACAAATATTAACAAATCTTAACATTTCAAATCAGATTTCCGTCTTATATTTGTGTATTCATAATTTAGGTTAATAATTGGTTAGTTAAGAACGCCTGTAGCTCCCCGCTACAGGCGTTTTCTTTATATAAAAATCGCTATGGCAGAAGCTCTGCAAGCTTATTATCCAGATCCTCACCGTGAAGATTAAACGCTAAAATTCGTCCATCAGGCCCAATAAGATAGTTTTGTGGAATCCCTCGTACACCATACAAAGTGGCAGCCGCATTTTTCCATCCCAACAGATCGCTCACATGATTCCAAGGCAATTGGTCTTCCTCTATCGCCTTTATCCAATTCGCTTTCTTACCTGGACTATCCAAGGAAACTCCCAGTATAGTAAAATTACGCGACTTGTATTTATGATAAGCAGCTACCACGCGGGGATTTTCTGCCCGGCAAGGGCCACACCAAGAAGCCCAAAAATCCAAAAGCACATACTGTCCTCTGAAATCAGAAAGTTTAACCGCCTTGTCATGGACATCATACTGAACAAAGTCAGGCGCCATCACTCCCACTGCTGTAGTTTTAGCAACAGCAATACGCTGTGCAAAAACCTTCCCTTCAGGAGAGTTCTGCAAATCAGCAGATAGTGCCTCAAAAAAACGAGACACTAAAGGCACATCCATCTCTAAACCAGCAACCTCTTGAAGAGCCACCAAGCTAAAATAAGAAGTGGGGTGCGTCTTGATATATTCCCACTGAATGCTATATTTCTCTGCCCGAATAGGTTCGATCAACGTTGTCAGCTCATTAACAAAATCGTCGTCATCGCGCAATTCCATAGGAGCATCATACCAACGTTGTTCAATAGTACGGATAGCATTTACAGGTTTTTCTATAAGCTTAGAATAGGCAACAAACTCTGTAGACAACTTAGGCCCCACCAATGTAGAATTTCGGATAGAGTCATCTGCATTTAAACGTATGCTTCCCTTATCCAAATAAAGAATATAGGTGTCACCCATTCCACTTCCAAAATTAGGTGTTTGCGGAGATACAGTTAGCGATATCCGTGTTGGGCCATTCAATACACCTGCAAAGGTAAATTTTCCCTGACGGATATCCGAACTGTCGCGCACGTTCTCTCCATCCAGGCGATAAGACAAATAAACTTTATCTCCTGGCACCGACTTCTTTATAGTACCTTCAATTTTATATTTTTCATTTTGTGCAAATAAAAGAGTTGGCACACACAATAGAATACTTATAATAGTTTTTATCATCGAATTAAATTATTATCATTTATTTTATATAGTTATTTAACCCTAAAATGAAGCTGGCAAATAAGGATCATTATTAGGTTGTAAACCCCATTGAGGGTTGAAGGAGATAATCGAATTACTAATCTGTAATGTAAAGTATTTACTTTTTACATCCGCGGCGTAAGACTTGCCATTGATGATATGTTCGATACGCGTCTTGCACCA
>JAITLW010000386.1 GCA_031277715.1 Sphingobacterium sp.
AAGTGTACGGCCAATAAACCAGTTCCGTCATATTGGTTTGATAGCCACCCTCTGCGATAACGATATCATCACTCGACAACACGGGCAAACTGTAGGCCGGGCCAAATATTTCTTCGTTATTTAAGAGATACTGAAAATCGTCGGTATACTTCAGTTCTCTACGGTTGTATTGATCTACCTCCACATAATCCCTACACGAATTGAAGGAAAGTACTGTTACGAGGAGCAAAAATATTTTTATAAAGGTTGTTTTCATCTCTTTCTGTCTTTAATAACCAATTAAAAAGTTGTACTCAAGCTAAAGAAATAGCTTTTTGCCGGCGGCATACTACTGTAACTACGTGTACGATAGTACATAGGATCTATCCCTTCTTTATTTGCTCGCCACACAATACCGAGATTACGTACCGTCGCATTTATGTTCAAATTCTTTACAGGCAGCCTTTTCAATAGTTCAGCCGGGAAATTATACCCCAAAGAGATTTGTTGCAACCTGATGTGACTGCCGTCAATAATCATACGATCTGAATCTCTAAATCTGTTAAAACTATTTTGGTTAATGTTTGCAATCCCAGGAACAATTTTAGTGGCTTCATCGCCACTTGTACGCCATCTATCCAATAAGTCGGTATGAGTATCCAAAAAGCCGTTATACCCCTGCCAGGTTGGATAATTGACAATCGTTTCTTTCTTAACAATGTGGCCCATATTATAGCTGAAACGTACACCTAACTGAAATGACTTATAACGGAAGTTATTCATCCAAGCTCCGAAATACGGTGCCGACATTCTTCCCATATAGACCAAATCTTCAATCTTGAAGGGTTGCCATCCCAGAGCCTCTCCTGTCTCGGCATTGGTATTGGTGCTCGTCACTTTCACGCCATCCGCACGTCCAATCAATGTTTGACCTTTGCTATCCAGTCCTTCCGACTTATAAGCATACAGGTAATCCATCGGCATCCCCGTTCTTGGGTTACGTGCCAAGACCCTGTTCACGTCTGTATAGTCAAATCTGGAATCGGTCACCTCATTGGTGTTGTAAGAGAGATTAAATGTACTTTGCCATGAAAAGTCCTTCATCTTGATCAATTGGCCTGATAGGCCTAAGTCCACGCCATTACCTTTCATTTCGCCACCATTGAATACAAGATTAGCCCAACCTATAGTCGGGTTGACCGGGAAGCTATATAATATATCCTTCGTATGTTTTTTATAGTAATCCAACGTCACATTTAACCGGCTGTTGAACACACTAAAATCAAGACCATAGTTTTGGGTATATACTTTTTCCCAACCTACCTTCGGATTTCCAGGAGAACTTATACCTGCAGTCACTTCACCCGTGAGCGGGTCACGCGGTTCAATATCCATAATAGTCACATTGGAAGATCCACTCGGAATAGTACCAGCTACTCCATACGTAAATCGTAAAGACAGCGCATTAAGCCAATGTTGATCCTGCATGAAACTCTCTGACTTCACGTTCCATTTCACTCCAGAAGACCACAGCGGTCTCGCACGTACCGAACGATCTATCCCTACTAAAGTATGATCATCGAAACGGGCACTACCCGATACTACATAACGCCCTTTGAATAGAGTCACAGCTCCGTTGGTATAATAGGACAGCTTACGGACATTAGGGCGCCCTACTGCACCATCAGAATATCCGAGTGTAGATGTGTAATCGAAAATCGTCATATAAGGGGTCGTCGGATTAAAGGCAGCTGAAGAATAGGTATCTGCATTAAAACCGTATCTTGTCTGTCCGTAATTAAGACCAGTCTGTGAGCCTATTTCTCCACCTACTATCATGTTCAAATCAATCCACTCGTTAAACGTTTTATCGATATTTCCCTGTAGGCGAATATTATAAACACTGGTACGTTGGTCTCTAAACACCAACCGTCCTCCCTGTGGTAAGGATCTGGTGAACAACCCCGTTGCGAAATCTACCGCTGTAGCTTCATTCAAAAAGCTACGCATACTGTAACTTTCAGCCTCATCCAGGCTATTGGTCACTTCAAATGAACGCTGCAACATTCCCGATAGATTCAGTTTCGCCCATGATGTCAATTTAGCATCTAGAGAAGCGTTGAAGCGCAACCTATTGTCCTCATTGGTATAATTGGAGTAGCCCAGCTCTTCTATCGGATTGTATTGCCAATCGTAAAGGCCAAGCGCCATGAGTTCTTGTGTTGCCTTGTCCGTAAACCGTAGAGAGCGCTTTATCTGTTGCCCGTTTTCATCCAGCAGTTGCTCATATGGCCGGTATCCAAACTGTCCCGAGCCGATCGTATTGGCAGCCACTTGATTACTCGTACTTTTTGAGTACACGTAATTAATTCCTGTCGTTAAATTTAACCTTTGATCGAGGAAGTTGGTCGTAAAGTTGGAGTTAATAAAATATCCTTGACCTCTATTCTTTTTGAATACTGGTACATCGTCCGAATAGTTCATCGAGATCAGATAAGTAGAGCGGTTATTCCCGCCAGACAACGATACATTATACTGCTGACTTACAGCATTCTGAAATAAGTTATCGCGTATCTGACCGACATTGTTGCTATTACCAAGTCTGTTTAGCTGTTCTTCTAGGGTATTGTTATCAATTTCTCCTTTTTTATTCTTGAAAAGCCATTGCATAGTTTCGCTCACTGGAGCGTTTTGATTGAACTGCGACCAGCCCCCGGGCGTCCATGCAGAGGGGTCAGAAATCCCACCCAAGTTAAAAAGTTCCCTTTCCAGGTCAACATAATCTTTGCTGGACATCCGGCTCAGTTTATTCAAATCTGCAGGAGCCGATG